>JACPDV010000342.1:2414-8647 GCA_016183835.1 Armatimonadota bacterium | reverse complement strand
CCAGGGTCTCGTGCAGGTCGTGCTCGGCGTAGTTCACGAACCCCAGGCGCAGCTCCAGGGCACAGAGCTGAAGCCCCTGCTCCGAGCGTACCACGTCCACCTCGTCGCCCTGACCCAAGCGCGGGTCGAGGGCGGTCAGGTAGCTGTAGGGCTGCACCGGGTAGGCGAACATGGTCTCGGTCATCTGCCCGGTCTCGGCCAGTGCCAGGAGGATGGCATAGCTGCCGAGGTAGGGGATCTCCTCGGGCGCCAGGCGTTTTGCGGCGGTGACCACGCCCGGCCAGTCGTCGCGGCCCGCGGCGGCCGCCAGGACGAGCCGGTCGTGCTGCAGCCGGTCGTACCCGAGCCACGGCAGGAGCACGATGGCCACCGCCGGACCGAGCCATGCGAGCCGGGTGACCGGGTGGCGGGGCTTGCCGTCGCCGGCGGCGGCGCGCACCGCCAGGGCCGCCAGGAGCAGCGCGCCGGCCGGGACGCCGAGCGCCAGCATCCGAGGCACCACGCCCAGCGCGTCGTTGGGCAGCTCCGGCGGAGCCAAGGCGCGATAGGCGTCGCTCAGCGCGCGGTCCATGCCGCACCCTACCGACAGCCACGGCAGGACCGCCGGCCACACCACCGCCGCCACCGCCGCCGGGCGCGCCTCCGGCCGCCGGGCCGCGCCCACGGCCAGCACCGGTGCCGCCGCCAGCACCCCCATACCCACCAAACAGTACAGCCCGGCCAGACCCAGCAGCATCACCGCCAGGCTCAGGCCGGGCCGGCGGGCGGGCAGCCGCAACCAGACGTCGGCGGCGAGCAGCGCCGCCAGCCAGCCGAGTTGGCACTCGAGCAGTGGGTAGTAGTGTCCGTCGAGCGCGGCGACGATCAGGACCGGGGCATAGCGCAGCCCGCCGAGCCGCCGGCCGGCCAGCAGGCGCGCGAGGCGGTCGCACGCGGCGGCGAGCGCGCCGGCCAGCCCCACCAGGACGCCCGCGCCGACGCCCGGCAGGGCAAGCCACTGCGCGAGCCAAGCCGCCAGGTAGCTTGCCGGGCCGCCCGGCTCGGCCAGCAGGCCGCGCAGGTAGGGCGGATCCGGGCGGAAGACCGGGAAGAGCGTCAGCCCCGAGCCGGCCCAGCAGAGGCTGGGATCGACCCGGTACCAGAGCCAGGCCCACAGCGCGGCGAGGACGATCTGCAGGCGTAGGTGGCCTGCCCACGCCCAGCTCGTCCGCCGCCGTTCACCGGAGCCATCCCCCGCCACGGCCACGTCTCCGTCCGGCGGCGCGCTCCGGCCGCCTCGGTCCCGTTCGCTCGCGTGGCCGCCGATCCTCCGCGGCTGCGGGAGGACCCGCCGCGCGGCTCCGCGAACCGCACCGGTGCCATGCGAAGCTGCACCCTCCTGCTGGCCCTCGCCTGCGCGGCGCCGTCGGCCCGCGCCGCCACCCGCTGGACCGACGTCTTCGACACCCCCGTGGACGCCGCCCGGCGGCGGCCGTTCGAGTGGGACGGGCTGGGTCGCGCCCTGGACAAGCGCTGCTGGTCCGCCCGCGACGGCGCGCTCGTCTTCGACACCCGCGAGGCGCCCGGCGACCCGGTCGGGCTGAGCTTCGTCACCGCCGGCCTGACACTCGCGCCGAGCCCCGCGTTCAGCCTGGAGGTCGGCTTCCGCCACGTTTCCGGAGCCGCGCCCCGGCCGGCGTACGAGTGCCTCGCCTACCTCCGCTGGGCGGCGGCAACGCCCGGCACCATGCGCGTGCTTGTGGTGCAGTACGACGCGACGGCCCGGGAGCTGGTGCTCTACAACGCCGACCGCGACGAGCTGCGCGCGAGCGCCGACCTGACCGGCGGGTTCCACGCCGTGCGGCTGGTGTCCGGTGGCGGGCAGGCGGCGCTGTTCGTGGATGGGCAGCCGGCCGGCGCGCCGGTGACGTTGCGCGAGCGGAAGATGACCGACAGCGAGGCCATCCTCCTCGGCCCGGTGACCGGCGGCGACAAACCTACCTTGCACTACGAGTACGACTACCTCGCCTTCGCCGACGAGGCGCTCCGCCCGGGCGAGGGCGCCTGGGACCCGGCCCGTGAGCGGGAGCCGGTCGGGCGCGGCGGGTCGCTCCTCGGCGCGCTGCTCGACCACCCGCCGTACCCCGGGATCAAGGTGCTCGCCCGCCAGGCCGGCCGCGCCGCGATCGACCGTGCCCGGCCCGACGAGATGGTGCGCTACGAAGCCGTCCGCGGCCGGATGCCCGCGCAGCTCGAGGTGCCGTTCTACACCTATCCCGATCAGCCCGGCCCAAGCCGGCAGAACGTCTACCGCAGCGCCTACCCGCTCCGCTGCGACGAGCGGCGGCAGGTGGCGGTGACCATGCTCACGCGCGGCATCGACGACACCCGCGAAGGCTTCATGGACTACAAGCTGTGGTACCGCGTGTCGCTCGACGGCGGCGCCACCTGGCGCGACGAGAAGCCGCTGGTCCAGGCGGGCGACGGCTACTCGCCGCAGCATCCCATCGAACCGGTGTACATCGGCAAGAACAGCTTCTGCTTCGCCACCATCCCGCCCACGCTGCTCCTGATGAGCAACGCCGAGGTGTTCCTGCCCAGCTACTACGCGCCGCTGGGGCCGGACGGCAAGTACTACAACCCGCTCAACGCCTTCACTTTCACCTGGGTGGTAGGTCTGATCGGGCGCTGGAACGCGGCCGGCGACGACCTGCTGTGGACGATCAGCAGACCGGTGAAGCTGGAGGGCGAGCAGTCGGCGCGCGGGGCGGACGAGTGCGGCGTGGTGGAGTTGCGGCAGCCGGGACACCTGCTGATGGTCATCCGCGGGTCCAACCAGCCCAACCCCACCGGCAAGGTCCCGGCGGTGAAGTGGCAGACGCTCTCCACCGACTACGGCCGCACCTGGTCGCCCTGCACGCCGTTCGGCACCACGGAGGGGCAGGTCCTGCCGTCGCCGTCGTCGTGCTGCTCACTGATCCGGAGCAGCCGGACGGGCCGCGTGTACTGGATCGGCAACGTCAGCCGCGTGCCGCCGCAGGGCAACTGGCCGCGCTACCCGCTGGTGATCGGCGAGGTGGACGAAGACAAGCTGGCCCTCAAGCCCGAGACGGTGACGGTGATCGACGACCGGGAGGAGCACGATCCGGCGGACCTGCAGCTTTCGAACTGGAATCTGCTGGAAGACGCCCACACGGGGCGCCTGGTGCTGTCGCTGGTGCGGTACATGGGTGAGGGGCACGACCCGGCGGCGGCGAGCGGGACGTGGACGTATGAGATCGAGGCTAGATGAGCGCGCCGGGGTATGCTTGCCGCGCCGCTAAGCGGCCCCCGGACCGGTGGTTGACAGCCGCCTCACCGGCGCCCTAAGAGCCAGCGTCGGCAGTGGCTGCGCCGCCGACGCCGCGAGGTCGACATCCCGGTGCGCTCCTCTCGCAACCAGCGTGGGCTGACCGACGCCGAGATCGCCCGTTGCCTGGGGATCTGGGCGGTGCTCGATGGCCCCGGGTACTGCCCTCTAGACACATCCCTCGCCAGCGAGCACGGTTCGCGCACGCGCTACAATGAGGAGCAGCAGACGGTGTACCTGGGAGCGGACGTCTATCCCGGAGCCGCGGTGGACGCGCGATCCCGCATGTCCGCCACAGCCTGTTTGGCACACGAGTGCTCGCATGCGGATCGACATGTGCGAGGGTATGGCCGACCGGCGGTGGAGCCCGACTCCCTGCTCGATGAAGCCGAGGCAAGCCTGAACGCGTCGTTCTACCTGCCCCTGTCCAGCCTTGACCGCGAAGATCTCGTGGCGGACGCGCGGGACCGTCTCGTGGACTGGCTCGCGCACACACGGAGGAGGAACCCTGATGAGAGTTGAGCCCACAGGCGTCGTGTTCATCGGGGAGTGCGAAGTGCAGTCACCGCGGTGCGTGGCACTCACACCCGAACCGATCACCGCGATCTGGACTTCGCCGGCGCGCCGGCAGGTGAACGTGTGCCGAGCCTGCCTCGACGAGATGGTGCGCTCCGGGCAATGGGAGGTTGCCAGTGCACGACTTCAGCGCCGCTATGACGTGGCCGTGCTCGATGCACGGCACCAGCCGGTACTGGTCGTCGAGGTCAAGCTGCGGCAGATGGCCGATGCCCCTCTCGCCGCTTGGGCGCGCGCCGTGCGCCGCAACCTGATCGCTCATGCCGGAGCGCCCTCTGCGCCGTTCTTCATGCTCGTCCTGGTGCCGTCGCACGCCTTTCTCTGGGTCCGCGGGAGATCCGGTGAGCCGGACCTGGACCCGGACTATGTCATTGACACCGAGCGCGACCTCGCCCCTCTCCTCAGTGCGCAAGCGCGGGTTGACCAGCCCGCCTGGCAACGGGCCGAGGCAGCGGTGGCGGGGTGGCTCAGCGACGTCCTCCGCCACGGCCCAGTCGCGGACTGGTACCGGCACTCCGGACTGGCGGAAGCCACTCGGGGCGGCGAGGTCGTCACGGAGTCTCTCGTCTGACCCAGCCTCTGGATGCCCACCGGGCTCCACCGTCGCAACGGCGGAACCCACCGGCAGCTCCATGGTCGCCTCTCCCAGGACACCCTCATGCTCAAACTCGCCGAAGTCCTCCCCTCCCGCCCCACGCCGCTGTGGAAGCTGTGCAAACAGATCGGCATCGACCACGTCGTCTCCGGCCTCGGGATCCCCGAGGGCGGCGAGGCGCCCTGGTCGCTCGGCCCGCTCCGCCGCCTCAAAGAAGAGTTCGACCGCGGCGGGTTCGACTGGCAGGTGATCGAGAGCAGCCCGCCGATGCAAAAGATCCGCCTCGGCCTGCCCGGGCGCGACGAGGAGACCGAGTGGTTCTGCGACATGCTCCGCGCCATGGGCCAAGTCGGCGTGCCGGTCGTCTGCTACAACTTCATGGCCGTGCTCGGCTGGATGCGCACCTACACCGACGGCCCCGGCCGCGGCGGCGCCCTGGTCACCGGCTACCGCTCCAGCGACGTCGAGCCGGGCCTCACCGACGCCGGTGAGGTGTCCGAGGAGCGCGTCTGGGACAACCTCACCTGGTTCCTCGAACGGGTCGTGCCGGTGGCCGAGAAGGCCGGCGTGAAGCTCGCCATGCACCCCGACGACCCGCCCCTCTCGCCCCTCCGCGGGATCGGCCGGATCATGCGCAGCGTCGACGGCTTCCAGCGGCTCCTCGACATCGTCCCCAGCGAGGCCAACGGGCTGACCCTCTGCCAGGGCAACTTCGCCCTCATGACCAGCGACCTGCCCGGCGTGATCCGCGAGTTCGGCCGGCAGGGGCGGCTCCACTTCAGCCACTTCCGGGATGTCCGCGGCACGGCCGAGCAGTTCGAGGAGACCTTCCACGACGAAGGCCCCACCGACATGCTCGAGTGCGTCCGCGCCTACCGCGACATCGGCTTCGACGGCCCGATGCGGCCCGACCACGTGCCCACCCTGGAGGGCGACAGCAACGACAACCCGTGCTACTCCAGCGCCGGGCGGCTGTTCGCCGTAGGCTACATCAAGGGGCTGATGGAGGCCGTCTACGGGCCCGCGGCACGTCGCGCGGCGGCGGCCTGGCGCGGCGAATAGGGCGTCGCCGCCCCGGTTGGTGGTACACTGCTCCGGCGCAACGGCGCGTGCGAGGAGAGCTATGGCCGATTTTGTGTGGCAGGATGGGCAGACCGTGGTGATGACCGGTGACAGCATCACCGACTGCGGCCGGCGCGACAGCGCGGCGCCGTTCGGCGCCGGCTACGTCCGGCAGGTGATCGATCTGGTCACCGCGCGCTACCCCGAGCGCGGGCTGACGTTCGTCAACACGGGCATCGGCGGCAACACCGTGGACGACCTGCAGGGCCGCTGGCAGGCGGACGTGCTCGATCACCAGCCCGACTGGGTCACCATCATGATCGGCATCAACGACCTCCATCGCCACCTGGCGGAGGTCAAGCACCTGCCGCCCGAAGTGTTCGAGGCCGGCTACCGCGACATCCTCGACCAGACGGTGGGGAGCGGCGCGAAGCTGGTGCTGCTCGACCCCTTTTACATGAGCCTGCAGCACGGCCAGGAGAGCCACGAGGGCACCGTGCTGGAGCGCCTGGGGGGTTACCTGGCCGTGGTCGACAAACTCGCCCGCGACTACTCCGCGCTCCACGTCAAGACCCAGGAAGCGTGGCTCAAGGTGCTGCCGCACCATCCGCCGGCGGTGTGGTGCGCCGAGCCGGTGCACCCCAACTTCCAGGGGCACTACGTGATGGCCAG
>JACPDV010000342.1:1409-2384 GCA_016183835.1 Armatimonadota bacterium | reverse complement strand
CGGCATCCGGCCGTACGGTGGCTGTGGGTCTTCGCCCTGGTGCACTTCGGCGTGTGGACGCTCGTGCCCGCGCTGGTGTACCCGAACCTGCCACTCGACGCGACCGAGATGGCCTACTGGGGCCGCGCCTGGCAGTGGGGCTATTTCAAGCATCCACCGCTGCCGGCCTGGCTGGCCGACGTCGCCGCCCAACTGGGCGGCGCCTGGGGCCTCTACACCGTCTCGCAACTGGCGGTGGTGGTCAGCCTCTACTGCGCCTGGCGCGTGGCCCGCGACCTGTTCGAGCCGGAGCTCGCCGTGGTCGCGGCGATGTGTCTCGAGGCCTGCTGCAACTACAACCAGTTCTCCACCGACTTCAACAACAACGTCGGGCAGATGCCGTTCTGGGCGCTCGCCACCCTGGGCGCCTGGCTGGCCGTGCGGACCGGCCGCGCCCGCGACTGGGTGCTTCTCGGCGCCGGCCTGGGGTTGGCCCTGCTGGCCAAATACTCGGCCGTGCTGCTGGCCATTTCGATCCTTGCCTACCTGGTCTGGGAGCCGACCGCGCGGCGACACTGGCGGACCCCGGGACCGGCCATCGCCGCGGCGACCTGCCTCCTCGTCTTCGCACCCCACCTGGTGTGGATGGCCCGCCACGACTTCGTGACCCTGCACTATGTCTCGGCCCGCGCTGCTACCGGCGGGCCGCCCACCTGGACGGAGCACCTGGGGCAACCGCTCGTGTTCGCGCTGGCCCAGGCGATGGTGGTGGCGCCCGCGCTCATCCCGCTGGTGCCCTACCTGACCTGGCGGGGCCGCTGGCACCGCCCCACGCCGGCCGAGAGGCCCGCCCGGCGCTTCGTCGGATGCATCGTCTGCGGCCCGTGCGCGCTGCTGTTGGGCCTCTCGCTCTTGTTCGGGATCCAGCTCCGTTGGATGTGGGGCGAAGTGCTGTGGACCTTCTCGGGGGTGCTGTTCCTCATGCTCTTCGAGCAT
>JACPDV010000342.1:0-1352 GCA_016183835.1 Armatimonadota bacterium | reverse complement strand
GCGGCGCTCCGTGTGGCTCGCCTGCGGCCTGCGGGCTGTCAGCACCGTGGCCATCACGTTGGCAGGGCCGGTGGTGACAGGCCAGGCCGTGCGCATCCACTTCCCCGGAGCCCGCCTGTCGGGTGCGGTGTGCGAGGGCTGGCGGCAGCGCTACGGCGGCCGGCTGCCGCTGGTGGCGGGAGACTGGCTGCCGGCCGCCCTGGTGTCGTTCTACGCCCCGGGCCGCCCGCTAGTGTATGCCGACTGCAACCCGGTGGAGAGCCCCTGGTGCAGCGACCAGGAGCTGAACGCGCGCGGCGGCGTGCTGGTGTGGGACTGCGAGGAGCGGCGCAGCGACCTGCTCCCGGCTCCCTGGCAAGCGCGGTTTCCGCGGGCCCGGCCGGCGGGAGTGCTGGTTTTGCCGAAGCAGACCGCGGCCCGGGTGCCACCGGCGCGGATTGGTGTGGCCTACCTCTCGCCGGGCCGCTGAGGGGCTATTCGGCGGTCTGCACCATGCCATGCGATTCGGGCTCGAACCCGTCCGGAAAGAGCGTGGGCCGGGCGCCGCCGACGGCGTAGGTGGCGCCGTTGAGATTGACCGCACCGTGGGCGCCTCGCAGGTTAGCGCCGACCAAGCAGGCGCCGCCGAGGTTGGCATCGTTGAGGTCGGCGCGGTTGAGATTGGCGTTGGTCAGGTCGGCGCCGCCGAGGTTGGCCCCGACCAGACAGGCGCCGCCGAGGTTGGCGCCGGCGCACTGGGCGAAATTGAGGTTGGCCTCGCGGACGTTGGCGCCGTACAGGTTGGCGCCGGAGAGCTGCGCGCTGCGGAGGATGGCGCGGTGCAGATTGGCGCCGAGGAAGCTCGCCTCGCGGAGGTCGGACTCGCTAAGGTTGCAGCGACGCAGGATGGCCTGCCGGAGGTTGGTGCCCCGTAGGTCGACGCCGTGGAGGTCGGCGTCCGTCAGGTCGAGGCCGCTCAGATCCAGCCCTGCGAGGTCCGGCGCTCGCTGGAGAACCACCCGGCGCGTCAATTGCGACATCGGGTCCGCCTCTCCCAGGCTACGGCGCCGTGCCGCTGCGCATCCCGCGACCCGTCCGGTTACCAGCCGGTGAGTCCGAACAGGAGCCCGGCCCCTTACCCGCTGCGTGCGCATTCTAGTCTACCACTTCGCGCATGTCGAGGGCCACGGAACCGTGCCGCCACAAAAAGGCCACCGCGCCGGGGGAGCCGGGGCCGAAGCCCACGGGCACCCGCCGACGCGGCGGCGAAGCCACGCACCCCGGCCGCGCTGGGCCGGGGCGCTCGACGCACCCTACCAGGTGCGAGTGTAGTTGAAGTTCAGCGACGGATTGAACCGGATGTTGTTGGCTGC
>JACPDV010000341.1 GCA_016183835.1 Armatimonadota bacterium | reverse complement strand
CCTGCTCCACAGGGTCGTCCGATGCGAGCTTCAGGTCCTCCTCGACGCGATCTTCGGTGTGGCCCAGCACGATGTGCCCCACCTCGTGCAGCAAGGTGAACCAGAAGCTGTCGAGCCATGGCAGCCGTCTGGAGAGCGCCACGATCGGACCGGACGGTCTGTGTAGCGTCACTCCGTCAATCTTCGCCCCAGGCAACGTCGGAACCACCACGAACCTTACGCCGAGTTCGCGCAGCACGTGGGGCACCTGGCTCTCCGCGCCCGCGTCGCGAGTCAGCGCGAGCAGCGCTGCCACGTTTTGTTCAAGGCCCTCGCGCGAGTAGTCAGCCACGACCTGACCTTCGGTGCAGAGCTCGACGCGCCGCGCATACGCCGCCAGAGTCACCTGGTCGGCCGTTGAGGTCGGCGAGCGGCGGAAGGCCGCCGCCAGCTGCGGCGACCGCAAGCCCTCTAACGAGTCGACGCCGAAGTAGGCTAGCAGCCGCTCGGTCAGGCTCCTCGAACCATCGTCCGACGGCAACCAGCCGCGCTTGGTCAGCTCGCCCAGGCACGGCGCGGCCTCGCGCAGAACGCTCCGCTCCTCAACGCCCTTGAGCCGCTCCTCGGCCGCGGGCGTGCGTGTGAGGCTGAGACGATAGGCCGTCTCCAGGTTGAGCCACAGCTCGGCCGACGTGCCGAAGGCCCGCCCCAGCTCAGTGGCGGTATTGGCGGTGATCTGCTTCCTGCCCCCGATGATCTGATTCAGCGCGGCCAGCGGCCGGTCCATGATCTCCGCCAGTTCCTGCTGCGTCCAGCCACGCGCCTCCAGTTCCCTCCTGATGATGTCTCCCGGCGGCACGGCCCTCACCGCGCGCACCTGTCTGGCCCGGGTCGCCATCGCTCTCCTCCGCCTAGTGGTAGTCCACCACTTCAATGATCTCGACGAACTGACCTTGGTCGTCGCGGCCAAGCTCAAACACGGCCCGGTAGTTCCCACTGAGATGGGCAGCGTACTGGCCAGCTCGGTCCTCGCCCAGCGGGTGGATTCTGAACTGCTGCAGAGCCAACACGTCATCGTGGCTCGACGCGGCGCCGAGCACGCTCATCAGCGCGCCGAACGCCTGCACCACTGCCGGCTGGTGCCAGCCGGCACGGCCGCTCTCGTAGGCCTTGCGCAGCTTCCTGTCGCGGATCACCACGTCCAAAGCAGCCCAGCCCTCCCGCTGGTTCGATCAGTATATAGCCCTTTGACCCAAAGCGTCAAACTTGGATTCCTGGCCAGGATCATACCTCGAACAGCGTCCCCTGTCCGAGTTCCTCTCCGCCCTTCCGCCTGCCTCGCCGCTTCCCGCCACCTCCCCCGCCCCGCCCCGGCCCCTCGCGCAGCCCCTGCCGCACCTCCTCCTCGTAGCGGCCGGTCCGGCACCTCGCGGCGGGCCGGCTCGCTGAGCGTGTAGCGCACGCCCTGCTTCGTCGCGTGGAAGCCGTGGCCCAGGTCCAGGTCCGGATCCACCCACTCTTTCGCCGTCGTCACGCCCGCTGCGACTTCCGCCCCTTCCACTCCCGCCACATCTACTACGACTTCAACTTCGACTGCCACCACCACCACGGCGATCTCCGTGTGGTGAGGGTGGAACGGGCGGCCTCCTCACCCTCCCTGATGCGCCGCGTTCACCAGCCCGCGCACCCGCTCCCGCTCCAGCGGCCGTGCCGGGTCTCCGCTCTCGTGGAACGCATCGCCCACCACCAGCCCATCGTACACGTCCAACAGCTCCCGCGCATTCCCGGCGTGCACCCCGCTCCCCGCCAGGAGCGGCGCGTCGGGGATCGCCCGGCGGAGGATCCGCGCCTGCCGCAGGTCGCACGCCTGGTTCGGCTCGCAGGTCACCACCAGCGCGTTCGCCAACCCGCGGAAGTAGGCGTCGGAGGCCGTCTGCTTGAGCTCGTCGTCGCCCATCGGGTTGGCGTGGCGCACATGCACGTCGGCGAACACCGCCACGTCCGAGCCGATCGCCGTGCGGAACCGCAGCGTCTCGGGCGCCCGGCCCTCCACCAGCCCCTGCTCGGTCACCATCACCCCGACGTGCACCGGCACCCGCACGAACCGCGCCTCCGCCACGCTCGCCACCGCCACCGCCGCCACCGCGTCGTTGCGCAACACGCTCACGCCCACCGGCACCACCACCGCGTCCACCACCGCCGAGACCAGCCAGGTCATCGCCGCCACGATCTCCGGGCCCACCTGGTCGCGGGTGAAGGGCGCGTCGCCCGAGTTCTCCACCAGCACCGCGTCGCACCCGCCGTCGGCCAAGACGCGGGCCTCGTCCACCGCGCGGCGGCGCACCGCGCCCAGGTCCGTCGAGTAGCCGCGGCTCCCCGGCAGCCCGCCCAGCGCCCCCACCCCGCCCACGGGCTGCATGCCACCGAACAGCTCGCGGAATGTCATGGCGAGTCCCCATCCGCCGCGCCATCGTTCGCCGCCGCGGCGGGCATCCCTTGCGGCGAGCGCGGCAGGAGGAGCGCCCATTCGGCCGGCCAAGGAGCCCGATCGCCTTGGAGCCTGCCATGCGGTTCGTGCTGCTCGCCGCCCTCCTGCTCGTCTCCACCGGCTTCGCCGCCGAGGAGATCACCAACTCGGCCTCGCTGGTCCGCGCCGTGCGCGGCGGAGCGGGCTGGGTCGGGTTCGACCTCTTCGCCTGGCAGGCCGACCGGCTCGTGCCGGTGGCCGAGGTGCGCTGGATCTCCGGCGCCCGCTGGACCGCCGCACGGTGTGAGGCGGCCGGCGGCGAGCTGCGCTTCAGCGGGTTCGCCACGCCGGGCACCGCCACACCCGCGCTCGGCGCGGGCAGCCGGGTGACCGTGCGGCTGGGGCGCGATGACCCGTTTCCGCAGGTGCGCTTCACCCTCGATCTGAGCGCCTTCGACGAGAGTGTCTGGCGGCGGGCCTGGACCGATTTGTGCCCGGTCTACTTCCTGCGCTGCTCGCTACCGGCCGAGTGCGGCGCGGAGCAGATGTTCTATCAGGGCGGCGAGCTCTACCCCGGGCCGGACATCGACCCGTTCCCCATCACCCAGGCGCCGATGCGCGGGCACTGGGCCGACCGCTGGTCGTACAGCGTGGCGGTGGGGGCGCACCCGGTGCCGGCGTTCGGCCTCTGGGCGCCCGGCGCGCGGCGGTTCGTGGCCTACGAGTTCGAGGACGCCCGCACCACCGACCGCTCCGACCGGGACCTGGCCAGCACCTACTGTGCCGGCGTGGCCGAGCACCCCGGGCAGTTCGCCGCCCTCTCCTACCCCCACGGCGCGCACTGGCTCACGCTGCGCCTGCCGGCGGCGCCGGTGACCCTCGACAGCCGCTTCAGAATGCTCTACTCGCTGGACATGCCGTCCGACTCCGACCCCAACCGCTTCGTCATCCGCGAGCTGGTCAAGACCTACCTCGACCGCCTCCCGCCGGCGCCGCGGATGAACGACATGAGCTGGCTGAAGCAAGGTCCGGAAGCGAGCCAGGTGCGCTTCCTGGCCGACCTCGGGCTGGCCAAGAGCTACCCGCGCGAGCACGTGGCGCCGATGCTCTACTCCACCTGGGACCACTGTGAGAAGGTCTTCTTCTCGCCCGGCTCCACGCAGCTCGCGGGCCACCAGACCGGCAAGGGCTGCCGCTATGCCTGGGGCGTGGGCGACCAGGCCGGGCTGGCCGACCAGAAGAAGCAGCTCGACTACCTGGTGGCCAAGGCCAAGACCGAGCGCTTCGGCGACGACGTCTGCTACGTCTGGGAGCATCCGCTGGAGGGCAGCTTCAACGCCAACTTCGGCGGTCAGCCGGCCACCGGCACGCGGCACATGTTCAACTGGGCCATCGCCTCGGCGATGCTCTGGTGGTACAAGGAAGGCCACGCCGCCGAGTACCTGCCGTACGTCGACGGCATGGTGAGGTGGACCCGGCACTACCTGTACGACCGGGCCGGCATGGCCGACCTGCCCTGGGCGGTGTTCAGCATGGGCGCGGGCAACGGCGGCGAGTTCCTGCTCGACTATGCCTACACGTTCCGCGACGATCCGGAGCGGAAGGCGCTGGCGGCCGAAGCGCTGCGGTTGGCCGACGTGGTGGTCTACCGCAACCTCTACCCCTACCTGGCCGACCCGGACGGCGACGACACCCTCGATCCCAGCTTCCTCCTCCAGGCGGTCAACAGCAACTACTGGTTCGGGCAGGTGACCTGGGGCGAGATGGGCCGCGTGCCCGAAATGGCCATCCAGATGTATCTGGAGACGGGCGACCCGTTCTATCGCTACCTGGTGCGCGGCTGCCTGGAGCAGTTCTACGTCGGCACCATCTCGTCCGACGGGCGCTACACCGAGAACCTCTCGATCTACGGCGAAACCGGGAAGAAGGGGAGCACCTCCGGCGGCTGGGGCGGCAACAACTTCCGCTGGCTCGCCGAGCCGCTCGGCGGCGCCCTGGTGCAGGTGGACTGCGGCCCGCGGGCGGCGATGGCCTTCTGCCGCGGCACGCAGGCGGTGGACATCACCGACTACGCGTTCGCGCCCGAGGCGAGCTACGGCTTCCGGCTGACGGTAGACCCGGCGTTGCCGGGCGCACCGGCCGGCGCGTTCGACGTGCAGGTCACCAGCCCGCGGCGGAGCCTGGCCGGCGCGGCGGTGAAGGTCAACGGGCAGGCGCTCCCGGCCGACCGCTACATGATCGGCTCCGACGGCACCAACGCCCTGATCCGGGGCGTCCGCGCCGGCGACCGAGTGAGCATCGGCACCGCGGAGCCGCGCCCGCTGCCCTTCCCGGCGCCGCTCCGCACCCGGCAGGCGTGGGACCCCATCGCCGATCCCGGCTTCGCGCAGGTGGACCTGCGGAAGCAGGCCACCGCCGCGGTGGACAATCTCTGGTCCGGCCCGTGGGGCGGGCTGGTGCCGGGGCCGAAGGCCGCCGCGCACGTGCCCTTCGCGCTCGTCGACCCGCAGGCCAACGGCGGCCGCGGCGCGGTCCCGCTCGATCCGGCGGCCACGCTTCGGCCCGGCGGCAAGGGCCCGGCGGTGGTGGTGCTCGGCGCGCCCGGGCCGCTGCCGGACGGGCCGGTGGCGATGGCCGTGGTGCGCTATGCCGGCGGGCGCGAGGAGACCGTGGCCCTGGCGGCGGAGAGCGGCATCGAGGTGCGCCACGGGATGGAGTGGTACGCCAAGGAGTGGTGGCAGCGCGCGTTTGCCCTCGGTGCGCCGGGCCAGGCGATCGAGAGCCTGCGTTTGGAGGGCAAGCCGCTGCTCTTCGCTCTGAGCGTGGCGGTCTCGAAGGGCGGCGAGTCGGCGATCGCGGCGCTCCGCGGCGACGTGGAGGCGGTCCGGCTGGCGGCACTCAGGGAGCGGCAGCGGGTGACCTACCAGCGCTTCCTGGCGCCCACGGAGCAGGCGCAGCTCGACGCGCCGTGGAGCGAGCGCGAGCGCCGGCACCGGCTGCTCCTCCACATCGACCCGCGCGACGTGCCGCGCAGCGGCGGGATCATCAAGGCGAAAGTCGCGCTCGACGCGCTGTTGGCGCAGGTCGGGCTGAGCGGGCACGTGGACCCGGCCAGCGTGCGGGCCGTGGCGCTGCGCGGCGACGGCGGGCCGCGCCAGGCGGTGGCCGGGCAGTTCTGTCCCGACCCGGCCCTGCCGGACCGCGGCGAGCTGCTGCTCCGGCCGCCGTTCGAGCTGGCCGGACCGGAGTGGTTCGCGGTCTACTTCGGGCTGCAGGGCGAAGGTTCGCCGGCCGCAGCCGCGCCGGCTCAGCTCAAGTACCAGCTCGAGGGCAGCCTGGCGCAGTTCGGCAACGGCAAGGTCGCCCTGGAGTTCGAGCTGGCCGGCGCCGGAGGCGGCCCGCGATTGATGAAGCTGGCCTGGGCCGGCGGCCCGAACCAACTCGGCGAGGGCGGCTGGGACGCCGGCTACGGCCACCTCTGCGCCTGCCAGGACGGCGTCACCTGGTACGACTTCGGCGCGCTGCAGGCCACCGACGCCACTGCCGAGGTGATCGACCGCGGCGAGCTGGCCATGACCGTGCGGGTGAGCGGGCTGGAGATCTACGGCCAGGGGCGGAAGGTGGCGTTCCAGGGCGTCGGCACCGCGGGCGAGCGGCAGGCGGAGAAGAAGGGCACCGCCGAGTGGTACTTCCGCCTCTACGCCGACGACCCGCGTGTGGACTCGTGGGTGACCTACACCATTCAGGATCCCGGCACCGCCTGGAGCCGGCCGCTCGAGGCCCGCTTCGCCACCGCCGACAAGGTGGACGGCCGCAGCGGCGACCCGGACAAGGACGGCGCGGCCTTCGCCATGCTGGGCAAGCTCGCGCTGGTGGGGCTGGACGACCAGGAGGGCGCCGCGGCCCGGCCGTCGTTCACCGGGCAGGACGGCGCGGTGCTCAGCGTGGGGTTCGATCGGGTCAGCCTGCCCGGCACCTTCCGCACCGACAGCTTCCGCATCCTCCCGTTGGCGGCGGACGCGGCGCTGGCCGCCGAGGCGGCGCCCTACGGCGTGGACGCCTACGCCGTGGAGAGCCTGGTGGACGGCAAGCCGGTGCGCACCAAGCCCGAGCCGATCCGCCTGGGCGAGCTGACCGGTGAGGTGGACTGGACCAAGGTGCTGCCCTTCGCGCGGCGGTTCCTTTTCACGCCGGGCCAGCCGGACCACGCCGAGGGGCTACGGAGTCGCGACAATCCGGACGAGGGCGTCAGTCGGCGCGGCGAGCGGGCCGGGAAGCCGGTGGTCCTGGCGGCGGAGGCGGGGCAGGGGTTCTTCTACTTCGACCTCGACGAAGCGGTGAAGCTGCCCGACGCCGGCGGCAAGGCCTACGTGGCGGTGGAGTACTTCGACCGCGGGCACGGCGGGGCGGTGCTGCAGTACGACTCGGCGGACCCGGCGGTGCACATCACCCCGGCGCCCGGCGCGTTCAAGGAGGCTGCGGGCAGCATCAAGTGCACCAACTCGGGGACGTGGCGCGTGTACGTCTTCAGCCTCGACGACGCGCTCTTCCACAACCGCTGCAACGGCTCCGACTTCCGCCTGGAGGTGAGCGGCGGGGAGCTGTGGTTCGGCCGCGTGGCGGTGGGCGTGCCGGAGCAGTGACGCCGCCGCCACTCGCGGCTCCGGCCCAGCCGGAAGTCACAGATTGCCAGGATGCACTAGATGCAGGCAGACCGCGTCGCGGCTCGCTCGACCCCCACGGGACCGCGAATCGTGCCTCTCCTGCACATTGGTGATCTCCGGGCTGGAAAGGACCAGGGGGGGCGCTGCCTGGCGCCGCCTTGACTCCCCCGCGGCGAGCAAGTCATACTCCCGCCGAGGTCCTCCATGCCCGACTCCATCCCCTGGGACGACTATCGTCGCGACTGGCCGCACACCGCCGAGGGCATCGTCTGGCTGCAGCACGCCGGCATCACGCCGCTCTGCCGCCGCGTGATGAACGTCGGCCGCGAGGCCATGGAGTGGTTCGCCACCCGGCCGTCGCAGGCCTACCCGGTGCTCTGGTCGCGCGCCCACGAGGGCTGCCGGGAGGCCCTCGCCGCGTTCCTCGGCACCACGGCCGACCGGCTGGCCATCGTCAAGAACACCAGCCAGGGGATCATCTTCGTCGCCGAGAGTGTCCCGTGGCGGCCGCACGACAACATCGTCACGCTCGCGGGCGAGTACCCGGCGAATCGGCTCCCCTGGCGCAGCGCGGCGCGGTTCGGCGCGAGCGTGCGCGTGGTGGAGCCCGACGCCGCCGGCCGCTTCCCGCTCGACCGTATCGCCGCGGCCACCGACCACGACACGCGCGTGGTGGCGGTGAGCTGGGTGCAGTATCTGAACGGCTACCGGCTCGACCTCGCCGGGTTGCGCGAGATCTGCGAGCGGCACGGGGCGTACCTGGTGGCCGACGTGGTGCAGGGCGTGGGCGCGGTGCCGCTCGACCTGAGGCTGTGCGACGCGGCGGCGTGCGGCGGGCACAAATGGATCTGCGGCACGGAGGGCGCGGGGTTCCTGTATCTCAGCGAGCGCTTGCAGGCGGAGCTGGTGCCGTTCAACGTGAGCTGGCACAGCGTGGCGGAAGACCTGAGCGTGCCGGGCAAGGAGATCGCCACGGAGGACGGCGTGCCGGCGCTGAAGCCTGGCGCCGAGCGGTTCGAGGAGGGCACGCCGAACCTGTGGGGCAACCTGATGCTGGCGGAGGCGGCGCGGATGCTGGGCGAGATCGGGGTGGCGAACATCCAGCAACGGCATCGCGAGCTGCAGGACCACCTGGTGGCGAAGCTGGTGCCGCGGGGGTACCGCGTGACAAGCTCCCTGGCGCCGGACGAGCGGGCGGGGATCCTCTGCTTCCGGCACCCGGAGCACGACCCGTCGGCGCTGGTGCGGCGGCTGCGGGAGGCGGGGATCGTGTGCATCCGGCGCGGCGACAGCGTGCGGGTGGCGGGGCACTTCTACAACAACGCGGAGGACATGGACCGGGTGGCGGAGGCGCTGCCGTAGAGGCGCGGCGTCGCGCCCGTCTGCCGGCTCGGCGAACGTGCTACACTATGGCTAGGAGCCTTGACCGGAGCGCATCATGACCGCCCAGTCCGAGCAAGCCCTCGCCGCGGCGCTGGCCCTCCCGCCGACGGAACGGGCCGCGTTGGTCGACGCGATCCTCGCCAGCTTCGATTTCCCCGCCCGGGCGGAGGTCGACGCGATGTGGGCCGCCGAGGTCGACGAACGCCTCGACGCTTTCGAGCGTGGCGAACTGGCCGCCGTCCCCGCAGACGAGGCCTTCGCTCGCATCGACCGCCGGCAGCCACGTTGACCATCCGTCTCCTGGCCGTCGCCGAGGTCGAGCTGGAGGAGGCGGTCGACTACTACAACAGCCAGAGTGAGGGTCTGGGATACGAGTTTGCCGCCGAGGTGCGTCAAACCTTGGCCCGCATCGCCGAGCACCCGGAGGCCTGGCATCCACTATCGCCGCGGACCCGCCGTTGCCGGATGCGGCGCTTCCCCTACGGCGTGGTCTACCAGGTGCGCGGCCCAGAGATCCTCGTCGCCGCCGTCATGCACCTGCGACGCGCGCCCGACAGTTGGCGCCGGCGGCTCGGCGACCGGGCTTAGGCAGCCGGGAATGACTCCGCCCCCCGCCGCCGAACCCACTCCCCCAAAGGTGCCCCGAACGTGCCCGAACCCGGCTTCCCCCGCGTCCTCCCACTGCTCGTTCGTGCCTGCCGCCCTGGCCGCTGCCCGGCGTGGGCGCGGCAGTAGCAGCGCGCCAGTTGCTCCGGCCCGCCGCTGCTACCGCACGCGCACCTCCGGCAGCGGCCCGGTGTCCGCCCTCCTCCGCGCACACATCACAACGCTGACGATCCAGAGGAGCGCTCCGAGCGGCGTGGCGATGGTGTACACCACCATGTTCGTGTGCAGTCGGGCGCCGGTGGCCAGAGCGACCAAGTAGACCATGCTGGCGACCAGCGGGATGACCAGCAGGAGCAGGTAGTTGAGCGGCTTCGGCGTCTCGGGGAATGCAGCGATCGCGTCGGGGCGCGACTCGGCGCGGCGGTTCCTGGCCAGCGCCCAGAGCGTCAGGCCCATCAGCGGCGGGAGCACCCAGAGAGCCCTCGGCGCGGCGGGCACGGTGACCAGCGCGTAGTACAGGAGAGAGAGCACCCCAACCACCCAGCATTCGAATCTCGACGGCTTGAACTCGGTCAGCCGTGTGCGCTGGTACAACCAGTGCGCGAGCGCCAGGAACACGGTCGTCCCGACAGCAAAGAGCGTGAAGTGGATGAAGACCAAGTCCTTTCGCCCCGCGTCGAACAGCGCTTTCATGGGCGGCGGGGGCTCATTCCACCAGAAGACCGCCCAGAGACCATAGAAGAGGCCGATGCCGCAGGCCAGTGCGAATGTCTGGAAGCGGCTTTTGCGCGATAGGGCCTGGCGCACCAGGTACCAGCCGACGAAGACATCCAACGGCGCGTGCCAGGCGAGACCCGTGAACGAGATGGACATCGGAAACGGGGTGTCGGGCGAG
>JACPDV010000363.1 GCA_016183835.1 Armatimonadota bacterium | reverse complement strand
TGCGGCGCGGGTGCTGGGCGAGGCGCTGGCGGATCCGGCCGTAGCGCCGGCCGCGGCGGCGGCGCTGGGCCGCATCCCCGGCAAGGACGCCAACGCGGCGCTCCTGCGCGGGCTCACCACGGCGGACCCGGCCGCCCGGCCGGCGGTGGCGGCGCTGCTTGGCGAGCGGCGGGTGCGCGAGGCGGTAGGGCCGCTGCGCGACCTTGCGGCGCAGGGCGCGCCGGCCGAACGGGCGGCGGCGCTGCGGGCGCTGGCGGCGTTCACGGATGCCAAGCTCCTCCCGGCGCTCCAGGCGGGCACGGCGGATCCCGACGCGGCGGTGCAGCGGGCGGCGCGGCAGGGGCTGCTCCGCCTGGCCGACGCGCTCCGCGAGCGGGACGCCAAGGCGGCGGCGGGGCTCTACCGGCAGGTCTGGGAGCAGGGCGGGCGGGGCGAGCGTGGCGCGGCGCTGGTGGGCCTCGCGGCGGCAAGTCAGGCGGAGGCGGCGCCGCTGGTGATGACTGCGCTGGCCGACCCGCAGCTCCGCGCCACGGCCTCCGGCGTGCTGCTCGCGCTCGGCGGGCCCGAGGCGAAGGCGGCCGTGGAGGCGGCGCTGGCGCATCCCACCGCCGAGGATGAGCTGCTCTTCTTTCGCTGGCTGGTCCGCCACGATGCCGAGGGTGCGCCGGTGTTCCTCCTCCCCGCCGCGCGCGGGGCGACCGACCCGGTGGTGAGGGTCGCGGCGCTCGACCTGCTCCCGGGCGAGCCAAGGCACGAGACCATCTTCCTCTCGGCGATGGGCGCCGAGGACGCCGCGGTGCGCGAGGCCGGCGCGCACGGCTTGGTCCGGCTGGCCGAGGCGCACCTGGGGGCGGGCCGGAAGACCGCGGCGCTGGCCCTCTTCCACCGTGTGCTCGGGGCGAACGTGGGCGGCCGGCCGATCCGGCGGGCGCTGGAGGGCGTCACCGCGCTGGCCGACGCGGGGTCGCTCGAGCAGGTCAAGTCGCTCCTGGCGCGCGGCGTGGCGCGCGACGAAGCGGCCGAGGCGCTCTATGCCATCGCCCAGCGGATGCTGCCCGGCGACAAGGCGGCGGCGATGGCGCTGCTCGAGCAGGTCGCCCGGCTGCAGCCACCGGTGGACAAGCGGCAGGCGGCGCTGGTGCAGCTCAAGGGCCTCGGCGTGAACATCGACCTGGCGCACGAGGACGGCTTCGTCACCCGCTGGTGGATCGTCGGCGCGCTGCCCGTCATCGGCGACGCGGTCTACGGCAAGTCCATCTTCCCCGACGGCAAACCCGACCCGGCCAGGCCGGTGGACTTCGAGGGCAAGCACTACGCGTGGGGCAAGCATCACGAGACGAAGAGCGCGCTGGGGGTGGTGGAGCTGCTCGAGTTCTTCCCCAACGCGACCAACGTCGTGGCCTACGCGCTGACCGAGGTGAGCTGCGAGCAGGAGCGGCAGGTGGTGTTCAGAGTGGGCAGCGACGACGGTTACGAGCTGTGGGTCAACGGCGAGCGCCTGGGCGGCTTCGCCGGCGGGCGGATGCTGAAGGTGGACGAGGAATCGCTGCCCGGCAAGCTGGTCAAAGGTCGCAACACGATCCTGTTGAAAATCCTCAACGGCGGCAGCCGGTGGGCGTACGTGCTGCGGATCACCGATGGCGACGGGCGGCCGGTGGCGTTCAAGCAGCAAGAGGAGTGAGGGATGATGGAAGCGCGGCCGGCAGTCTCAATCCGGCCCCCTCTCCCGCCTGGAGAGGGTTGGGGTGAGGGCGGTTCCGAGCCGTGGGGGCGTAGCCATTGGCCCTCACCCCAGCCGTCTCCCGGTGCGAGAGGGGGCCGGAACGTCGGCCGACGGGGCTGCCACGCAGCTCTGGTCGTTCTCTCCCTGCTGGTGTTGCCCGTCTGCGCCCAGGAGCCCAACCTCCTCGGCACCTTCCCCCGCGGGGTGTACTGGCCGTGGGAGCGGGTGCAGGGGCTCGCGGACCGGATGAAGCTGGAGAAGTGGGCGTATGTCGAGCACGTGCTGGACGACATGAAGGCGCACCACATCGACAGCGTCTGGGCGGTCAACCTGGGCATCCCCGACCTGCGCGCGCTGGCCGACCGTATGGCCGCCCGCGGCATGCACCTGGTGCCGGCGCTCGGCGAGCTGCACTACAACATCGACTGGCGGCGGAACAACTGGGAGTATCTGGAGAAGGAGAGCAAGCGCGCCATCGCGGCCGCGGGCGACTCGCCGGCCATCCTCGCCTGGGCGCTGTGCGACGAGCCGGGGAGCAAGATCGTCGACGAGATGGAGACCTTCCGCCACAAGTTCGCCGAGTGGGGCGCGAAACAGCCGGCGGTGGTGGTCACGATGTGGCCCGACTCGCCCACCTACGCCGAGAAGGCCGGCTTCGGCTCGGTCTGCACCGACGTGTATCCATTCTTCGCCGCCGGCAATCCGAACGGGCCGAACACGCCCGCCAGCTCGCGCGCGTGGTATCGCCGCCACGCCGGGATCGCCGCGCAGGCTGCGCTGAAGGCCGGCCGCACGCCGTGGATCATGCCGCAGAGCTACCTCGAGGTGTGGGGGCCGTGGAAGTACGACGACAAGGGCGACGTGGTGATGCTGCCCGGCGCGATCCTGCACTGGCGGCCGCCGACGGTGGGGGAGACGCGGTGGATGGTGTGGGGGGCGGTGGGGCAGGGCGTGCGCGGGTTCTTCTGGTTCCTCTACCCGCCGCCGCCGGATGGCGCACCGGAGGCGAAGCCGTACGTGGGGCCCACGTTCCCGCCGGCGCTGGCGGTGAAGGAGGCCACGCCGCTCGGCTCGCCTGGCGCCCTGGTGCGGCCGGACGGCTCCGCCACGGAGCTGTACGCGGCGCTCAGCGAGGCGTTCGCGGCGGTGGAGACGCTGCAGCCGCTCTTGGCCGGGGCGATGCCGGCGGAGCCGCCGTTCGGCGAGGTGCAGCCGCCCGGCTGGATCGGCGGGCTGAGCAACGCGGAGCTGCAGCGCAGCTTCGCGTTGATCGTCAACGACGACACGGAGCACGAGCAGACGCTCAAGCTGTACGTCCTGAAGCCGCACGACGTGCGTGACTTGCGGACCGGCCAGGTGTTGAAGCGGGCGGCGGACAACACGATCGCGGTCACGCTGGCGGCGGGGGATGGGACGGTGCTCGAGGCGGTGCCGTGATCCCGCTCCGGATGAGCCGCAGCAGCCGCGCCGCCGTCACCGGCACCACCGCCGGGTCCAGCCCTTCCGTGAGCCACACCGCCGGGTCGTAGCCGCGGCTGCTGCCCTCGGCCGTGTCCTGCGACACCTCGTCCTGCGGCTCGGCCTCGCGGAACCGCGACCAGGCGTGGACCAGCACCCAGGAGAAGTCGTCCGCCGTCGCCCGCTCGCCCACCCGCGGCAGGCTGTTGAGCATCGCCGCCACCTGCGACGGCGTGCTGTCCGCCGGCCGGCCGGTCTTCGCCCAGACGCAGTAGCGGCAGCTCACCACCGGCACTCTGTCGCCCTTGACCCCGTCCACCCAGCGGATCTCGCCGCCGCCCGCGGAGTAGGGGTAGTACTGGAACGCCAGGATCCCCAGCAGCCCCGGCAGCTCGCGGGCGAAGATGCCGCAGGCCCGCATTGCCGCCTCGCCGTCCCAGTCCTGGAAGTTGAAGGCCAGAATGCGGATGCCCGTGCGCTCCATCACCGGGCGCAGCCGGCGGGCCTGGAGAGTCAGGCAGTCCTCGCGCCGGTCCGCCCCGTAGAAGTCCGGGTAGAAGTAGCCGCCGCCGTTGTAGATCACGAAGTCGTCGTTCGGCTTGGCGGTGGTGAGCAGGTCCGCGAGCGTCCGCGGCGAGAGCTCGAGCAGCCCCTCGGCGGCTACGCCCCAGGTGAACGGGATCGCTCCCCGCCGCGGGTTGCCGTAGTACGAGCCCCCTTCGGAGCCGCCGCTGAAGTTGCCCATCAGCCACTGGATGTTGTCGCCGTCGGTGAGGGTCAGGCAGACGTAGTGCTTGCCGCGCTCGGGCACGGCCCGCTCGTCGCGGCGGCGCAGAGTGAGCGTCGACCACGGCACGTCGCGGCCGGGCCGCTCGGCGCTGAGCACGGTCAGGTTGTGGCACCAGTTGGTGGCCGTCTGGAAGAGCCCCTGCCGCGAGGACGGCAGCGTCTCCGCGTCCTCGGCCTCGATGCCCCAGCCGATCGCCGGCGAGTCAGGCCCGCAGCGCGCCAGCGACTGGGTGTACGGCGCGCCCGAGCCGCTTGAGACGAACAGGCGGTGAGCGATCATCAGCGAGCGCGCGTTGCGGGCCTTCGGGTCGCTGGTGCCCGCGGCCGGCAGTCGGCGAGCAGCTTCAGCCCGGCGGCCTTGGCGAGCGGCTCGAGGTCCTCGCTGACGACGGCACCGCCGAGGAGGCCGGCGAGCGACGTGGCCACGTTGGCGCTCTCATCGTGCCGCCCGGTCGAGTGGAGCGGCCGGTCGGAGGCATCGTAGCGGTAGAGCAGGTAGCCCTTGACGATCCCGCGGGCGACCAGGTCGCGGAGGGCGAGGTCGAGGGTCATGGGGCGGAGCTTAGGGTGGTGCGCGGCGACGAAGGCGAGATACCAGCGCAGGTAGTCGGTGTGGCCGAGGTACTCCCAGACCAGCGGCCCGGGCCCGTGGTCGAGGGCGTGTCGCGCGCAGAGCCCGGCGAGGGACTCGAGCAACATGCCGCGCCGCGGGTCGCCCTCGAAGGGGAGCACCAGCAGCTCGGTGGGAAGCGGCGGATGCGGGAACCAGTCGTGCAGCGGCGGCGGCGCGACGAGCGCCAGCGCGAGCAGCCCGGGGAAGATCACCCCTCGTCGCCCGGCCCGCCGCCTCCGCCGCTGCCCGTGTCGTGGATGCTGAGCGCCTGGTAGCCGCCCTTGGCCTTCATACCCGCGTACATCAGCCCGAAGATCACCACGAGCACGAGCGGCAGGACGGCCACGGCGCGGAAGGTGCCGGCCGCCCCCTTCTGGTTGGCAGCCTTGACGCTGGCCTTCTGGGTCTCGTCCAAGGCTTCCACCTTCGTGGCGTCGACCTTGCCATCGACCACGACCAGTTGCTGCACGTCAGCGGGCAGGGCGGCCATCACGCCCTTGTCGTAGATGCGGCCCATAACCGGCCCGGCGAGGCTGGTGGCGATCATCCCGGCGGCGCCCATCAGGGCCAGGCCGAGCGCCCCGGTGCGCGGGTAGCGCTCGGTGGCGATGCCGAGCATGGTGGGCCAGAAGAAGGTCTTGCCCAGCCCGAAGATGGTGGCCGCCAGGAAGGCCGCGCCGACGGTGAAGGAGTAGCTGAGGGCGAACAGGCCGACACACGACAAGAGCGCCGAGCCGACCATCATGCCCAGCGGCGAGAGCGCGTGGATGAACTTGCTGGCGTACAAGCGCAGCACGAACATCAGGCCCGCGGTGTAGACCAGGAAGAGGATGCCCTGGATCCCCACGGTGTCGGTCAAGACTGAGCCCACCCACTGGTCCGGCCCCAGCTCGGTGACGGCGGTGAGACACATGCAGAACAGCATGAGGAGGAAGCCGGGGACCAGGGCGGCCTGGAACATCTCGGCGTTGGACACGCCCGAGGCCACCCGCTCGGTGACGGGGAACTTCTGCTTGGAGAGCAGGAGCAGGTAGGCCACCGCGCAGACGATGATGGTAGCCATCTTGATCTTCCAGCTCAAGGAGGTGGCCGGCCCGGGGAGCGGGTCGGGCGGGAGGGTCATGGCCTTGTTGACGACCCAAGTGAGGAGGCCGCCGATGATCATCCCGCCCGGCCAGAAGGCGTGGAACAGGTTCAGCTTGGACGATTTGTCGTCGGGATACATGGTGGCCACGAGCGGGTTGCAGACGGCCTCCACCGTGCCGTTGGCCAGCCCGATGATCAGCGTGGCGAACAGGAGGACGGCGTAGCTGGGGGCCAGGATGGTGAGCACGACCCCGACGATGTGGCCGATGGCCGCGAGCCGCAGGAGGGTCCCCATCCCGATGGAGTCGCACAACGGGCCGACCAGTAGGATCGAGATCGTGAAGCCCCAGAACGCCAGCAGGCTGATGACGCCCTGCTGCTCGTGGGAGAGGCTGAAGTCGATCCCGAGGGCCTTGAGGATGTCGCCCCGGATCGAGAACGTCATCGCCGTGGCGACGAGGGCCACGCAACTGGCAATCAGCAGGCGCTTGCGATCGTACTGCACTTCGGCACCGGTGGACGTGCTCACGAGCGACTCCCTTCGGTCACGCGATCCCCGCGTGCGATCGAGGGTTAGGCGGGCGGCCCGGGACTCCCCCCGGGCCGCCCGAGTTCTGCCCCCCGCTCACCTACGGGTCGAGGATGTAGATCTCGAGGATCGTGATGAACGAGTTGGTCGGCGGCTCGATGCGCACGAGCGCAATCGTGGCGCTGGTCGGGTTCTTGAACAGGACCCGCGTGGCTTGCTCCGCCAGCCCGAGGCCGCCGGGGTTGGCCAGCACCAGTTGCACCATCTCCGTGTCGATGGTGTTGCCCGAGTTGTCGAGGGCGCGAACCGGCATCGGGTTGGTCTGGTTGATCCCGGTGGAGTCGAGCGCGATGATGTCCACGCCCGCGACCGGGGCGCCGAGGGCCGGATTGGCGTTGCCCGTCTGCAGGTCGAGCTGGTCCGGCGACCGGAGCCCGATGTGCGGCACTGGGTTGTCGTCGAAGAAGTACTGCGCGCCGGGGATGTTCCGCAGATCCACCGGCATGGTGCCGCCGGTCTGCTGCTCGTTCTCGTCGAACACCGGAACGACCTGCACGCCCGGCGTGAAGAAGTTGCCCGTGGGGACGAGAGTGTTGATGTGGATGCAGGCGATCTGGCGGATGACGATGGGGTTCCCGTCCGCGCCGCCCGGTCCGTCGCCGCCGCCGCCCACGCCGACGAGGACGGCGCTGTCGCCGCCGTTGCCTCCGGTGCCGCCGGTGGCCACGGCGTCGCCGCCGTCACCGCCCTGGGCGCCCGGCCCGGCGCCGGAGCCACCGGTGCCGCCGGTGGAGGTCGCGGCGCCGCCGGCGCCGCCGTTCCCGGCGGGCTCCAGCTTGCAGTCGCCGCCCCGCCCGCCGTTGCCTCCGGTGGCGGTGGCGTCGCCGCCACGGCCGCCGACGATCCCACCGATGGTGATCTGCAAACCGCCCACGTTCAGCGAAGCGCTGCCGCCCTTGCCGCCGGTGGCGGTGCCGACGCCGCCCGCGCCGCCGTTGCAGCAGGGCGAGCCGTTGCCGCCGTTGCCCGCGGTCGCGGTGGCTTCGCCGCCGAGGCCGCCGTTCACCGGGCCGAGGGTGATGTTCGCCACGCCGCCGACGGCCCCGCGGACGAAGAACCGTTTCTCGTTGTCGCCGCCCTTGCCGCCGGTGGCGGTGGAGTTGCAGCCGATCCCGCCGTCGCACCCGTTGGGCGCGTTGGTGCCGGTCACGGTGGCATCGCCGCCGTCGCCGCCCGCGCCGGGGTTGATCAGGAGCGTGCCGTTGGTGATGTCGATCCCGTCGCGCGCGGTCATGCGGAAGTTGCCGGGCTTGCTGCCGTCGCCGCCGCGCGCGGTGGCGCACTCGGCCGACTGATCAGAGCCATCGCCACCGTCGGCCAGGTTGAGGACTACGTTGCCCACGATGTTGATCGCACCGCCGTTGTTCCAGATGTAGAGGTTCATCCCGGGCTTGCCGTTGCCGCCGGTAGCGTTGGCGCCGGGGGCGGGCGGGGGGTTGGCCGCGGCGCCAGGGGCGCCGTCCGGCGCAGTGAAGGTCCAGTTGTTGAGACTGAGATCGCGGTTGGGACCGTTGAAGCGGAACACGACGATCGGCCGGTCACCGCGCGCCCCGGCGAAGTTCGACACGCCGCCGATGACGATCGGCGGCAGCGGGCCCTGCCGGCCGCGGCCGGGCGCGCCCGAAGGTCCGCTGGCGCGGGTGAAGACCGGGTCATCCGGCGGGAGCGGCACCAGCGTGGGGAGGTTGCCGCTGGCGCTGTCGGTCTCGTCGTAAGCGTCCTGAAGGGTCCGGTCAAGCACCGTCAGGTCGTCGGTGACCACCAGCGGCCCGTTGGTGTTCAACTGGGCATTGGGGCCGAAGTTGATGTTGCCGCGGCCCACCAGGAAGATGCCGCCCGGCACGTTGCCCAGGGGCGTGTTCCCCGGCGGGTCGGGCGGGGTCGGTGCGTTGGCGTTGAGCGTGCCGTTGATGGTCAGGTTGCCGGTGACGTTGAGCACCATGCGACCGGAGGGGGGCGCGTTGAGCGTGCCGTCGACCAGCACGTTCTGTCGCACATTCACCTGCTCGGAGGGAGTCTGCTGCGTCTGCCCGGCGGGCACGTTGAGGTTGTCGGTGTTCGTCCCGCCTCCCGAAGACCATCCACGCCAGAGCCAGTGAGCCGACCACGTACCGCCAGCGTCGCATCACGTTCTCCCCACGACCGTCGAACACCCGACCCGCGCCTGCAGATCACTATCGCGTTTTGAGATATCGATGTCAAGTAGTAGGTATTGCGGGAATGCTGAGTTGCGATCGGTGCCGGGTGGGCGATGGCTGATGCCGGGTGCCGTCGGGTCAGGCGTAGGGGCGGGGCTTGCCCCGCCCGCCAACTCAGGTATGCGGACGCGACGGAAGCCGGGATCGGCCGCGGACGGGCGGGGCTGCCTGCACACGTGCCCCCGGCAGTCAGGGCGCATGCCATGCGCGTGGGTCTTCATTCCAGCTTGAGGCGCACGCGCGAGAGCACGGCGTTGCCGCCGCGAGGGTTGGACACCGTGACCCGCAGCTCGCCGTCGCGGGTGTCCGTCTCGGTGAAGGGGAACCGGAGCCACTTCCCGTCGGCGAACTGCTCGACGGTGACCGGCTTGCCGGCCTCGAAGGTCACATCTTCGGTGCGCACGCCCTCGTAGTCGTAGGCGAACACCTCGAGCGTGCCGCGCGTCGCGCGGGGCACCTTCACCTTCAGGGCGAAGCCGGTGGTGCTGAAGAGGCAGTGGCTGACGCCGCCGGGGCGGGCGAGGGGCCAACCGTTGTAGGGGGTGCCGCCCTCCCAGGTCACGCCCAGGTCGCCGGACTGGTTGAGGTAGCGCGCCCCGCCGTCGAGGCCGAGGAGGGCGTCGAGGCCGTCGGGGGCGGTGAGGGCCACCAGCGGCGGCGAGACGAGCGTCGTCCGGCCCGCCACGGCGGCGTCCTCGACGCACAGCTCCAGCCCGGCGTGCAGGTCGGCGGCGAGCGCCGCGGGGTCCTTGGCGGCGATCGCGCTGCGCACGGTGACCTCGTCTTTGCCCTCGCCGCGCACCAGCCCGGCCGGGATCTCGAAGTAGAGGCTGTCCCACTCCTGCGGGGGCGATTCCGGCCGGCACGGGTTGTACAGGTGCGGCAGCTCCGTGCCGTTGAGCAGGAGGGTCACCCGCGGCACGCCCCAGACGTTGTCGAGCACCGACATCGAGAGGCGGCGGAAGTGGAACGAGAGCCGGCGCTCGATCAGCCCCCACGGCACGTGGAGCGGGGCCGTGCCGGCGGTGCGCTCGGCATTGATCTCGAAGGCGCCGACGGTCGCCGTGGCGCCGGCTTCCGTGTGCGCCTGCATCTCCGCGCCGCTGGCGGCCAACTGGGGCGGCAGCCCGCCCTGGTCCTCCAACTCATGGCGCAGCTCCACCGAGTCGGTGGGCGGCAGGATCACGAGGGCGCCGGGACCCATGCGCTTGACGATCACCGCGGCCCGATTCGGCTGGAAGCCGATGCAGGTGGCGCGGTAGAGCAGGTCGTCGGGGGCTTCGGACAGGCCGGCGTCGGGCACCAGCCGCCACTCGGCGCCGGGCTCGGCCGGCCGGTGGAGCCCCCAGCGCACGCCCACTTTGGCCTGCAGCCCTGCCAGCTCGGGTGACCACGTGGTCGGACTGGTGAGGAGGCCGATCTCCCCCGCGCGCGCCTTCCGCACCAACGCAGCGAGGTCGGTCTCAGTTACCCGCCCGAGCACGCCGGCCGCGCCCAGGTCGACGGCGCCCGGCACCACCTCGCGCGGCGCGGGCCGCGCGGTCGCCGGCAGGGCAGGCTCGAAGGTGACCGCGAAGGGCTCCTCGGCCCCGGAGCACGGCACCGCCACGTCGTACAGCCGCTCGCCGTCGGTCAGCAGGCGCAGGGTCACGGGTTCGCCGGCGACGGTGGCTCCGGCCGGCTGCCAGCGCTCCGGCGCGAAGACCGTCAGGTGGAACGTCTGCCCCTTCACCCCTGCCACGAACTCCCCGGACAGCGTCCGCGCGTTCCCGTCCCAATGTACGTTCGCCAGCTCCGCGGCGCCCATCGTGACGTGCCGGTCCGTCGCCACGATGAACGGGCGATCCCCAATCGGGTGGATCGCCAGCGCGCGCCCCGTCGTCGGCGCCACGCGCAGGCCGATCGCGCCGCGGAACCGCCCCACCGGCTGCTGCGACCAGAAGTCGTAGACCAGGTACTCCTTGGTCGGGTCCAGACCCAGCCCCTCGAGGGGCATGAACTGGGTCTCTTCACTACGCAGCCCCCAATTGAAGACCCCCGCCACCTGCCAGGTGCGCTCCTCGTCCTGCCGCGTCTGCACCCACCAGTGCGGGATGCTGGGGAAGCGGTAGAGGTCGATGGGCCGGGTGACGGCGATGGGCACCAGCTTGCGGAGCAGGTCGAGCCGCTCGGGCGGCAGCTTGGGGAAGCCGATGTCGGTGGTGGTGAAGCCGATCCCCGAGAGGCCCAGGAGCGTGGCCATGGCGCGGGTCTGGTCGAGGGTCTGCGGGCCGGCGGGGAAGAAGTCGTCGATGCACCGGCGCCAGAGGTTGAAGTGGCAGAGGTAGTCGCTCGAGGCCATCGTGCCGGCGACGTAGATCTGCTGTTCGGTCCAGTCGTTCTGTACGTCCGGGCCGGGCGCGTAGACGTCGAGGATCCCTGCCGCCGAGTAGTCCGCCCATTCCGACGCGCCGCTGCGGATCAGGATGTCGTTCCGCCCGGTGCTCAGCAGGCCGCGCTGGATGGCCCGGTAGTACTCGCGAAAGGCCTCGGGCGGGAAGCGGTCCGGGTCGTGGAGGGGCCGGGTCGGGTGGTTGTTGTCGATCCAGTAGAAGTCCGGCCCGGTGGCGCCCAGCTCGGCGTAGACCTGCTCGATCCACTTCTGCACGTCGGGGTTGGTGTAGTCGGGCAGCCATTCCTGGGGATTGGGCTCCAGCGAGAGCCAGCCTTTGGCCTTCATCTCGGCGTACAGCGCGGGGTAGCCGTGCGGCTCGATGTCGGGGTCGGTGACCCAGCGGAGGATCTTGATGCCTTTCGAGTGGGCGTAGTCGCAGGTGCGTTGGTTGCCGGCGAGGTAGGCCCGCCACGCGGCTGGGGGTGCGTACTCGGGGTTGTGCTGAGTGAGCGGCCATTCGCCGAAACAGTAGAAGCCCCAGTCGCGGAGGTTCTCGGCCAGGTAGTCGACCTGCTCCTGGACCCGCGCGAAGTCTTTGGGGTCGGTGATGGAGATGAAGGGGAGCTGCACGGGCGAGAAGGTCTGCCAGGGGAACGGCCGGTGGCCTTGCATCCACTCGCGGGGGACGACGTGCGGCTGGCTCGAGTCGGGATGGCCGTAGGTGCTGCCGCCATCGGCCGGGCGCCAGCCGAGGATGGGCCAGACGTCGAGCGTGCGGAGGTCGAGGGTGCCGGGCTCGACGCGGAAGCGGTAGCCGGTCGCGATGGGTTGCAGGTCCACGGTGCCCTGGTCGCCGTCGAGCAGCACGCCGCGGAAGGTCTCGGTGGTGTAGACGGCATTGCAGCGGCGGTTGGCGGCGCGGCCGACGGCGATGTCGAGCACCTCGCCGGCGCCGTGCGGCGTGGGCTGGCCCGCATCGTCGAGGACCACGCGCGCGGCGTAGAGCGCGCCGGCGCTGGAGGCGACCTTGCCCAGGAGCGAGAACCCGCGCGGCCCGCTGACGCGCAGACTGCACCCGTCGTCGCGCCGGCGAAGCTGCACCTTGGCGGTCTGGCCGCCGCGGCGGAGATCGAGAGCGAGCACATCGCGCACGGTGGACACGGTGGCCGACGCGGCCGGCGCGCCGCCGAAGCGTGGGGCCAGGTCGAGGGTGGCGGTCTCGCCGGGCGCCGGCGCCAAGGTGAGGTGCAGGCTGCCGTCGGCGGCCGGGCTAACGGCGATGGGGTCGGCGAGCAGGGCGAGGGCGAGGAGTGGGACGACCGGCATGGCAGCGCTCCGGCCACGTGGTTGCACGCAGCGCGGCGATCCCCTTCCGTGGCGGGGCTCGCCCGGCGACTGGAAGTCGCGGCAACCATGCGAAGTCCACCTTCGTGGACTCGGAGCGGGGAGTCGGGACGGTTGGGCTCGGGGTCGCGCCGCCGGCTTGGACGGGCTACAATGGGCTCAACGGGTTCCGGCGGCGGGCCGCTGAAGGGTAGGCGGCGGGGTGAGCTCGGAAGGGCTGCGCATGTGCTACCTTCTGGTGTCGTTGATCATGATGGGTGCAACGGGCGAGGCCGCGCCGGCCTCGGTGCGGACCGGGCCCCAGACCTACATCGTGGCCGTGGGGGTGGAGCAGTACGACGATGCCAACATCGCCCCGCTGAAGTTTGCGGTGGCGGATGCCAAGGCGGTGGCCGAGTCGTTCCGCGCCGCCGAGGTGCCGGCCGACAACGTGGCGGTGCTGACCAGCGACCAGCCCGAGTACCGCCTGAAGCCGACCAAGAGCAACGTGCTCGCGGCGCTCGGGCGCTACCGCGGCAAGGCGGTGCCGGGCGACACGCTGGTCGTCTTCTTCTCCGGGCACGGGATGCAGAAGGGGGCCGAGGCCTACCTCCTGACGGTCGACTCCAACCGCGAACTGCTCGAGGACTCCGCCCTGGCGGTCAATTCGCTGAACAAGATTCTGGACGGTTTCCAGGGCTCGAGCATCCTCTTCCTGATCGACGCCTGCCGCAACGACCCGGACGCCGGGAAGGCGAGCGTGGACGCGGCCCTGGCCGAGGAGTTCGCCAAGGGCGTGCGGCCGCGGCTGGTCCGACCGGCGGCGGCCAAGCCGGCCAACCTGGGCGCGATCCTGTCGTGCGACGTGGGGCAGCGGGCGTGGGAGATGCCCGAGGAGCGCCACGGGGCGTTCACGTACTTCCTGCTGCGCGGGCTGGCCGGCGCGGCGCGCGACCCGGACGGCAACGTGCGAATGAACGGGCTCAGCACCTACCTGCAGCGCGAGGTGCCCGCCTGGGCGCTGCGGCAGCACCGGGTGCAGCAGCCCCGCCCCAACCTGGCCCAGGGCGACGACTTCGTGGTGGTGCCCAAGCCGGACCTGGTGAACAAGGCCTACGAGCTGCTGAACAACGGCAAGTACGAGCAGGCCGAGACGGTGGCCCGCGCCGCGGTCGCCGCCACGCCGGACGAGCCCGGCGGGCATGCGGCGCTGGCGGCGGCCCTCTGCTTTCGCGGCAGCCCCGCGCAGTATGCGGAGGCCGAGCGCGAGGCGCGCGAAGCGCTGCGGATCAGTGAACAGTACTGCGATGCGCACATTTCGCTCTCGCGCACGCTCGAGCGGCGCGGCGACCTGGAGGGTGCGGAGGCCGAGCTCCAGCGTGCCGTGGAGCTGCGCCCCGAGAGCACCACCGTGCGTGGCTGGCTCGGGAGCTTCTACCTCAACCACCAGCGGCTCGCCGAAGCCGTCGCCGAGTATCGGCGCATCGTGGATCTCGAGCCCACGGACTGGGGCGGCCATCGCGACCTGGGGCTGTGCCTCGAGCGCCAGAAGCGGTTTGACGAGGCCGAGGAGGAGCTGCGCAAGGCCGTCGAGCTGGCGCAAGGCGATCCGGGCGCGAGGCCGCTGTTGCCCGGGTTCCTCGTCCGCCAGGGCCGCCACCTCGAGGGCGCGAGCGAGTACCGGCAATGGGCCGACGCCGACCCGGCCGCCAGCGACCCGCACATCGGCCTGGCCCGCTGCTACGAGGCGCTCAAGCGCACCGCCGAGGCCGAGGCCGAGTTCCGCAAGGCGGCCGAGGTCGAGCCGAAGCTATGGCAGCCGCTCGACTGGCTCAGCCTGTTCCTCTTCAGGCAGCAGCGTTACCAGGACGCTATCGCCGAGATCCAGAAGTGGTGCGAGCTGACGCCGCGCGAATGGCGCGCTCACGACCGCCTGGCCGACTGCTACCGCCTGACCAAGCGCTACGCCGAAGCCGAGGCCGAATGCTGGCGGGCCAGCGAGCTGGACCCCCGCAACCCCACGCCGCAGAACCGCCTGGGCAACGTCTTCTGGGACCAGGAGCGGTACGCCGATGCGGAGGCGGCCTATCGCCGCGCCATCAAGCTCGACCCCAAGGACGCCACCATGCACGCCAACCTGGCCGGCGCGCTGCTCCGCCAGGACCGCCGCGACGAAGCCGTCAAGGAGGCGCAGGAGTCCATCCGCCTGGGCAAGCCGGACCACTGGGTCTTCGGCGCGCTGGACCTCGCGCCCTGAGCCTCAGCCGCCCGGCCGGAGCGTCACCTCGGCCGCCCCGCGGCGCTGCACCGTGACCGTCGCCTCGGCCTTGCCCCGCGGCGTCTCCACCGTCACCCAATGCTCCCCGGCGAAGACTCGCAGCGCCGCCGTGCCCGCCGCGTCCGCGGTGAGCTCGGCGCGCGTCCACCAGGCGCCCCTGATCAGCTTGAGCAGCTCGTCGTAGGCCGGCTTCGGGCTGCCGTCGGCGCGCAGGAAGCCCGCCGGCGCGCCCAGCCAGGCGCCGCGGTCGCTGAAGTCCCACCAGGTGATCGCCTCTACCGCCGGGTGGCTGAACAGCGCCGTGTAGAACCGCGCCACCGCCGCTGCCTGCTTCGCCTCACCCGCCGGGTTGGAGTCCTCGAACTGCTTCTCGCGGCCCTCGAAGCTGATCCCGCGCTCGGAGTTCAGCCGGCCGCCGCTGAGGAGGGTGGTCTCGGTGAAGTGCAGTGGCACGACGAACCGGGCAAACTGGTCGCAGATCACCCACAGCCGGGAGACGGGGATTGGCACGCCGTGCTGATGGGTCTGCAGGCCGACCACGTCGTAGAGCGGCTTGCCCTGCTCGTCCACTAGCTCGCGGATGACCTTCTCGAAGCCTTCGCCGAGTTGGTAGTCGTTGATCAGCAGCGTGGCCTTCGGGTTGGCGGCGCGGGCCAGGCGGAACGACTCGCGGACCACCTCCATCAGCCCGGCTTGCTGCAGCATCGCGCTCATCCGGTTCTGGAAGCGGTCGGGGTCGGCGGCCTCGTTGACCACGTCCCAGCGGTCGATGCGGCCGGCGTAGCGCGCGACGATGGCCTTGACCCGCTCATCGCTCAGCCGCCGCACTTCGCCGAGGTCGGCGGGAAGCCAGCCTGGCACGCCGGCAGGGTGGTTCCAGACGAGCGGGTGACCCTTGGTGGCGACCCCGTGCTCGGCACACCAGGCGGCGATGGCGTCCGTCCGCGCGTAGCCCGGCTGTCCCTGCGTGTGCTCGAACCCGGCCCAGTAGAACGGCAGCGTGGCGTAGTTGAGCAGCCCGCTGAAAGCGTCCGCGTAGCGCCGGTCGAACTCGGCGTCACGGCCGGCGTTGAGCATGAAGGCGTTGCAGCCGAAGAGAAAGGCGTGGCGCTGCTGCTCGATCTTGACCACGGCCCCGGGGATCGGCCGGCCAGCGGCGTCGATGACCCGCACGGTGAGGTCGCCCATGCGGTGCTCGCGGATGCGGGCCGGCGCGGCGTCGAGGACCTCTTGGTCGGTGAGGGCGTTGGTCTCGCCGGCGGCGAGGGTAAGGCCGAGGGCGACGGAGGTGAACAGACAGGTGCGCACGGCGGGTCTCCAGGGGGAGTATACCCGCCGCCTGGGAGCGGGGCCAGCCGGCGGCGGAGCGTGGAGTGAGGGCGGCGCCGGGAGTCCTGTGTGCTCCTCCCCCTGCGAAGCGGGGGGAGGCGGGAGGGGGGGTTCTACGGCAGCCGCGAACAGCCCGGCAGCCCCCACCCCGTCCCCTCCCCGCATCCCAGGGGAGGGGGCTCCCGCGAATCCAGCCAAACCTGCTACCCGCGCACCCCGGCGAACGCGGGCCAGGCGCCGACCGAGTAGGTGTCGGCCACCCGCAGGCCCACCTCGGTAAAGAGCCCCGGCACCGTGAGATGGGCGAGCGCCGGATTGTGTTCGGGATACTCGTCCCCTATGGCGTCGAACGGGGCGATGACGTGGATCACACCGCCGCGACGGAGGAGCCGCACCAGCCGCTCGAGCGCGCCGCGCGGGTCCTCGAGGTGCTCCAGCGGAGCACCTCGCTGAGATCGTAGCCACAGCCGATGGCGCCCTGCGCGATGCCGAGCAAGACGCGGCCGGTGCCGTGGGCCAGCTCGAAGTGCCTGCCCTCGGCCGGCCCCGCGGGCAGCTCGGGCGGCAGCGCCACCTCGTACTCCACCAGCTCGTAGAGATAGGCGTCGGTGCTGCCGTAGAACTGCCGCCGCCCCTCGGCCGTGACGGTGTCGGCGGCCTCCCAGGCGCGCTTGGTGCGGTCGATGCCCTCGCGGCACTTGAGGGCGGCCGCCAGCCGGGTCTCGCCGGTGAAGGCGGCCAACTGGTCGTACTTGTCGGCGAAGGCCGGGCGGCGCAGCTCGTACCAGGTGGCGTCCTCGTCGGCCGCCACTTCGGTGAGCGCCAGCCCCAAGGTCAGGCTCAGCGAACCGGCGACCGCGGGGTCCCTGAGGTAGATCAGGCAGGTGCCGCCGGGCGCGGAGCGGACGAACCAGCCGAAGAGGAGGGAGGCCAGCTCGACCGGGTCGGTCGGCGTGTCGAGCAGCAGCACTTCGTCGAGCCCGCCCGGGTGGGCAAGCAGCTCGTTGCACGTACACTGAAGCATCCGGAGCCGACCTCGCGCGGAACGTCCGCGTGGTTCGGCGCGGGATGACGCGTTCCTGCCTTCACCGACGGAACAGCCCAACACGTCGTGGTCGCAGCTCGCCGTGGCGGCAATGAGGCGACCCGAGCAGAAGCGCAGCCTGGCGGAAGTGCGGCGCGCCGCGAGGGCGTCGGTGGCGTGGCCGTTGGCCCGCTTGACAAAGCTCCGGGCATCGGCTATACGCACTGAACGGGGCCCTTCACAGCGCGTGAGGTCGCCGACAAGGAAGCAGTACCCTGTGGCCGTGCCAAGCGGTG
>JACPDV010000050.1 GCA_016183835.1 Armatimonadota bacterium | reverse complement strand
GCGAGGTGAACCTGACGAAGCCGGGCAGCCTGCGCGCGGTGGAGGTGCTGGACTCGAAGGCCAGCGAACTACTGCAGCTCAGCGACCTCTACCTCGGCCTGCTGCGGTTCGGCTACGAGTGGGGCTGGCCGGTGCGGCGGGGCACGGCCGGGATGCCGGCGGGCGAGACCCGGAAGCAGCGGTTCTACCGGGAGTTCGCCGAGCTGGTGGAGAGCACGCGGCAGAAGAGCCGGCTGCAGGTGTGGGAATGGCGTCCACCAGCGCCGGCAGACTGAGCCCCAAATGGAGAGCCGGTCCCTACTCCGGCGGTTGCCCACCGGCTTACCCCTCCCAGACGGAGGGCGTTTCGGGACCGGCCCCACAAGCCCTTGGACGTGCGCGGGACGCCCGTAAGGCCGGAGCCCGCACACGCTGGCCGGGTTGCCCCGGCCGAAGCCACTCCATAGGATGCCACAACGCGGCGAATCGTTCCAGGGGATCTCGACGACGGGAGTCATGGGGGCGCAACAACACGGCTTGCTATTGACCTGCGGGCGGTGCTCGCCGGTGACGACGCGCGCGAACGGCGGCGGGCGAGGCAGCGGATCGTCGCGGTGGTGGGGTAGGGTTGCCCGCCGAAGCGTGCGAGGGTACACTGCGGGTGGCACACCGCCCCACGCGAGGGAGTAGCGCCGTGGCCCGCAACCACACCCCGCAGGACTTGGACACCGCCCTGGACGAAGCCGCCGCCGGCCGGCGGGTGATCCTGCGCCGCGGCGGCCGGCGGTTCGCCATCATCACCGGCGACGACCTTGCCCGGCTTGAAGAGGCCGAGGCCGAGGAGGACGCCGACCTGCAGGCCGCCGCGCTGGCCGCCGAGGCGGAGGCCAAGGCCAACGGGGAAGTCGCGGTGCCCTTCGACGAGGCCCGCCGCCGCCTGGGGGTCTGACCCGTGGCGTACACCGTCACGATCCTGCCGGCGGCCGAACGCCAGCTCGCCAACCTGCCGCCCGACGTGCGAGCGCGGCTCGTGACCGCGATCGCGGAGCTGGCCGACAATCCGCGCCCCGGCCCGCCGCTCGGCCGCAAGCTGCAGGCCCCGCCGCCCCGCTATCGCTTGAAGCTGCCACCCTACCGCGTGATCTACACGGCCGACACCAGGGCGCAACGGGTGGAGGTGGTGTGGGTAGGCTTGCGCCGGGACGCCTATCGCCGTTGACCGCGCGCGCCGGCCAGTCTCCTCGCTGTAGCGGGGCAGGAGCGGGCTGCGTGACGCCCTGTGGTGGGGGACGGCCCACGTCGGTCGGGGGCCGGACCCAGCCACGGGGCACGTAGCGCGCCAGGCGGGCGCCGGGCGCTACGCCTCCGCCGCCCCCATCAACCCCACCCTCGGCCGCCGTATGACCTGCTCCGGTGGGTGGCCGGCCGAGCCAATGTCCCCCAGCGGTACGGTGGCGATCCGGGCACCGTACCGCTGGGCGTACCGCTGGGGGACATTGGCTCCCGATCTACCGTACCGCTGGGGGACATTCGCGAGCCCAAAACTCGCTCTACAAGCTGCGTTGCGCTACTATCGAGTCTGGGAGTCTGAGTCCCCGGAATCGGAGATAGAAGACTCTTGGGGAGCAGCCTTCGTGAATGAGGTCGTGACAACCCTGCCGGCCGGAACCGGACACGACCACGCGACCTTGGCCCTGCTGCCCTTCAGCGTCACCTCGCAGAGCGGCGACGGACGCGCGGCACCCGTCACCGTAGCCTACCAGGCGGAGGTGGACGGGAAGATCCGCCGCGTCAACGTCACCCTGCGGCCGGGCGCCGGCGTGATGCTCCCGACACCCGGCGACCAGATGGTCTTCCTCGCCCTCCTCCAGCTCGCCCTCGACCGGGATCCCCCCGCCGCCCGACTCGAGTTCCACCGCCGGGAGGTGATCGCCAAGCTCGGCTGGTCCGACGGCGGCCGGAACTTCGACCGGCTCCGCGAGGCCCTGGAGAGGCTGACCGCCCTGACGATCACAGGCAGCGCCGCGCTGGTGTCCCGCACCGGCAGCCAGTACGCCCGCGAGGAGGAGGCGTCCCACGTCATTGAGCGGTACCGCATCGGCAATCGAGAGGGCCGGCCCTGCGTGGTGGAGTGGGGGCACCTGGTTAAGGAGGCGTTCCGGCTGGGAGACCTGAAGCGGCTCGACTGGGACCTGGTGGTGGCCCTCGGCAACCCGGTCACGTGCCAGCTCTACCGGCTTCTCGACCGGGTGACGCTCACCGGGCAGGGCGATTGGTCCGTGGGCTGGCGCTCACTGGCCCCCGCCCTGGGGATGGGCACCGGCTACGACCGGCCGGCCAAGTTCCGCGACAAGCTGCGGCCCCACTGCGACACGCTCATCCGGCAGGGGGTGATCGAGAGCGTGGAGTACGATCGCGGCGGGGTGTTCCACTTCCGGGTGCGAAACTACCTGCGCGCCGAGATCCGCCGGATCCTGGTGGAGACCTTCGGCGTGCTCGACGAGGCGGTGATCATGACGCAGTGCGACTGCCTGCAGCACGGTTCCCGGCCCCGGCCCAAGTCGCGGGGCGGCTACCTCACGGAGGCGATCCGCGGGCGCTACGAGCTGCGCTACCCCGACAACGAGCCGTTGACGTTCACGGCCGCCGTGTGGGGCCTCCTCGGCGCGGAGGAGCGGCACGCCTACCACCAGGCCGGCCTCCGGCTCCTCGGCACGGGCGACACGCTGTTGGACACCCGCTCGGACCCGACGGCCTGGTCACCGGAGATGCGGGCGGTGGTGCGCTTCATGGTCGCCCACGGCATCGACCCCGAGCAGGTGGTGAAGCCGCCGGCGGGGCTGCTCCCGGTGGGGCCGCCGGAGTAGCCGCCCGCCTGGCCGCAGCCGCGCCTGGGCCTGAGCGCCACAGCGCCCCGGAGACGCGCACAGCGCGCCGCCGTCCCAGGGTCCACCCCCACATGCGTGGGGAGCACGCCCCTGCCCGGGGAGTCAGCGGCGGGCAGGGGGGTCCACCCCCACATGCGTGGGGAGCACTGCATCGTGGAGCTATGAACCCGCGCGAGCGGGGGTCCACCCCCACATGCGTGGGGAGCACGAAGGGCGTGCGCGCCTCCGGGGCGCTGTGACGCTCAGGCCCAGGCGTGGCCGATCACCAGGCGATGGGCCTACTCCGGCGGGCCCACCGGGAGCAGCCCCGCCGGCGGCTTCACCACCTGCTCCGGATCGATGCCGT
>JACPDV010000315.1 GCA_016183835.1 Armatimonadota bacterium | reverse complement strand
GCGCTGATCAACGTCAGCGAAGCCTACTTCGCGATGGAGAGCAAGCCCGACGACGATGTCCGGGCCGAAACCGCGAGGCTCAACCTGCTGCCCCTCGAGGAACAGGCGGTGGACCTGTCGGCCTACGAGGGCGCCGCCGAGCCGGTGGCCTGGGGCGGCGCCGACGAGGTGCTCGACGCCGTCCTCACCCGCGCGTTCGAGCTCCGCGCCACGCGGGTCGAGATCGGCATTCGCGGCGGCGACGCCCGGCTGTGGTACACCACGACGGAGCTGAGCCAGCCCGAGGCGCTCCCCGCCGGCGCGACCGGGGGCGAGCTCGAGGCGTGCCTCTTCCACCTCACCGGGCTCTCCGCCGCGACCGCCCAGCCGCTCCGCCGCGGGCCGCTGCGCCGCCGCGTGGGCGAGCGGGCCTGCGACCTCACCATCGGCGTCGAGCGACTCGGCGACGACCTGCTGTTCGTGCTCGATCTGGCCGCGCCGGATGCATACTGACGGCATGGCCACCACCGCTCGGCCCGCCTGGCTCCGCGCCCGCTTCCCGTCGGGGGAGAACTACGCCGACGTCAAGCGCCTGGTCACCGACCTGCGGCTCCACACCGTCTGCGAATCCGCACGCTGCCCGAACGTGGGCGAGTGCTGGAACCACCGCACCGCCACCTTCATGCTGCTCGGCAACACGTGCACCCGGAGCTGCGGGTTCTGCAACATCGCCACCGGGCGGCCGGAGGCGGTGGACGAGGGCGAGCCCGAGCGCGTCGCCGAGGCGGTGGCCCACCTGGCGCTGCGCTACGCGGTGCTGACCTCGGTCAACCGCGACGACCTGCCCGACGGCGGCGCCCGGATCTTCGCCCGCACCCTCCAGGCCATCCGTGAGCGGCTCCCCGAGTGCCGCGTCGAGGTGCTGATCCCCGACTTCAAGGGCGACGAGGCGGCGCTGCGCACCGTGCTGGCCGCGCGGCCGGCCGTGCTCAACCACAACGTGGAGACCGTCCGCCGCCTGCGCCGCGCGGTGCAGCCGCAGGCCGGCTACGACCGCACGCTCGAGCTGTTCCGCCGCGCCGCGGCCATCGCGCCGGCCATCCCCGCCAAGAGCGGCTTCATGGTGGGCCACGGCGAGACCTTCGGCGAATGCTGCGAGCTGCTGGGCGACCTGCGGGCGGTGGGCGTGAGGACCGTCACCATCGGGCAGTATCTGCGGCCCACGCTGCAGCACCTGCCGGTGCAGCGTTACTGGACTCCGGCAGAGATGGCCGAGCTGCGCGAGGCCGGGCTGGCGATGGGCTTCGCCCACGTCGAGTCGGGTCCGCTGGTGCGGAGCAGCTACCATGCCGCGGAGCAGCATGCGGCCGCCGCGGGACAGGATGCCTGAACCGGAACTCCCGGGGGGCGTCGAGTGTTCATCCTTCGACAAGGGTCGGTTGGGTCGGAAGGTGGAACGCATGCGTGGCTCGTTACAGGGCGTGGCCATTGCGGTGGCCGCGGCGGCGGCGATCGTGGCCGCGGGGGCGTCATTCGAGGGCTCTCGTCCGAAACTGCATAGTGCCGACGCCATCCATCCCGGCTTCGACGAGGCCATCCAGCTCAAGAACACCATCCCGCACGGCCGCTCGCTGAAGGTGGAGGACCACCTGGCGCCGGGCAAGACCACGGTGATCGAGTTCGGCTACAAAGAGTGCCCGGGCTGCCGGAACTACAACAGCCGGCTCACCGTGCTCGATGAGCGCCGCGCGGACCTGGTGGTGAAGACCGTCGAGGTGCACGTCGGCGTGGATCCGTCAGGTCGCGGGTCCATCACCGCCGTGTACCACCTCAAGGGCACGCCGGCGTTCCGCATCTACGGTCCGGACGGCGCCCTCCAGGCCGAAGGCATGCCGGCGATGGACCGCGTCAACAAGATGCTCAGCGAGGCGAAGCTGTAGCCGCCGGCGGGCAGGAGCAGTACCGAGATGCGCGACACATTCAGAGGTCTGGCGATGGTGGTGGCTTGCGGGGCGGCCGTGTGTGCCGCCTGGGCGTCGTGGCAGGGGTCGCGGCCGGTGCCGCAGACGCACCAGCCGGAGCGCTCGATGATGCTCCCGGACGGTTTCAAGGGCTTCCGGAATTCCATCCCGCACGGCAAGTCGCTGCGGCTCGAGGACCACTTGGCCAAGGGCCGGATCACCGTGATCGAGTTCGGCCACAAGACTTGCTCCGGGTGTCGGATGTTCGCCCGCCGGCTGGCGGAGCTGGACGACCGGCGCAAGGACCTGGTGGTCAAGACCGTCGAGATCGAACCCGGCGTCGGGGACGCCGGCCCGGGCACGATCGCCGGAGACTACCACATCACCACGACCCCGGCGTTCCGGGTCTACGGTCCGGACGGCAAGCTCCGCAGCGAGGGCGACGCGGCGACGACGAGCGTCAACGACATGCTGCACGCGGCCAAGCTGTAGGCGAGGGAGGAACACATGCGCGACACGATGCGAGGACTGGCGGTGGTGGTGGCGATGGGCGCGTCGCTCTGCGCGGCCTGGGCTTCCTGGCAGAAGACCAAGCCCGAGCCGCACCAGGCGGGGGCGGCGCAACAGATGATGATGGGGCAGGACATGTCCAACTTCAAGGGCTTCCACAACCCCATCCCGTACACTGAGAAGCTGCGCCTCGACAACCACCTGGTGAAGGGCAAGACGGTGGTGTTCGAGTTCGGTGCGGCCTACTGCAGTATGTGCCGGGCGTATGCGCCGCGGATGACCAGGCTGGATGAGCAGAGCCCGGACATCGTCGTCAAGACCATCCTGACCGGCTCCGAGGCCGTTCACGGCACCAACCCGAACAGCTTGGCACACCGGCTCGGGGTGACGGGCATTCCGGCCTTCCGGATCTACGGCCCCGACGGCAAACTGGTAGCGCAGGGCACCGACGCCCAGGCGCGGGTGGACCAACTGCTGCTGAAGGCCGGCATCTGACCCCTGGCCGTTGCCCTGAGCGAAGGAAGACCGATGCGCGACACGATGCGAGGAGTAGCGGTGGTGGTGGCGCTGGGAGCGTCGCTCTGCGCGGCCTGGGGGTCTTGGCAGAAGGCGCGGCCCGAGTCGGCGCCGCCGCGCGGGGCGCAGCAGGCGATGCTGGGCAGGCTGGATCCCGGCGATTTCAAGGGCTTCCACAACCCCATCCCGTACACCGAGGCGCTGCGCCTGGAAGACCACCTGGTCAAGGGCAAGACCGTGGTGTTCGAGTTCGGCGCGGCCTACTGCGGCATGTGCCGCGAGTACGCGCCGCGGATGACCAGGCTGGACGAGAGGCGCGCCGACATCGTGGTCAAGACGGTCGAGATCGACCCCCAGATCGTCCACAGCTCCGCTGCGAACAGCCCGGCTCAGCGGTTCGGCATCATCGGTATCCCGGCTTTCCGCGTCTACGGCCCCGACGGCAAGCTGCAGCTCCAGGGCATCCAGGCCCTGGCCCGTGTCCAGCAGTTGCTGAAGCAAGTCGGGGCATGAACCGGCTACGAGGAAGGGCAGCCGCATGAAGAAGAAGGAACCCTGGTGGATCGCCATCGTGCTCGGCGCCGGGGTGCTGTTCCTGCTGGGGAGGTCGGTGAAGTCGATGGTGGCCTCGTGGCCCTCCAGCGCCACGGAGGAGCGCGCCGGGCCGGCGATGGACTTCCACGGCTTCCACAATGCCATCAGCCACGGTGAGAAGGTCAAGCTCGAAGAGCACCTGACGCAGGGCAAGACGGTGGTGTTCGACTTCTCGAGCAGTTTCTGCCCGCCGTGCCGGGAGTTCGCCCCGCGCCTCGAGGCACTCGACGACAAGCGCGACGACCTGGTGGTGGTGACCGTGGACATCAACCGGCCCGACCGCCAGGGCGTGGCGGTGAGCGTCCACGTGCCGGCGGGATCGTCCAGCGCCAGCGGCACGGCTGACTTGACTGCCGGGCCGGGCGTCCAGACCGTCTGAGCCAGCTCGGGCCGCGCCCGTCCGGCGGGATCGCGCACGCTCACCCGCACGAGCTGCCGCAGCGGCGACGCGCCCGCCAGCCCCACCGCGAACGGAAGCTGCCCGCCGCCGGCCGCGCCCGCGGCCGCGATGGCCGGCTTCGCCAGCGGCCGCGGGGACAGCAGGAACAGCCGGGCGCAACGCGGCTCGAGCGGCACCTTCAGCGTGTTGGTCTTGCCCCGCGGCGCGCCCGCGCGCACGTCGTAGACGTTCACGGCGGAGCCCAGCGCGATGCTCGCCACGTCGGCCTCGCCCGAGGCATTCAGCAGGCACAGGTACTCCACGTCGCCCGATCGGTAGCGCACCATCTCCACCTGAGGCGCATGCCCGCTCGCCAGCGTGAGCGGGTACCTCGGCTTCACCCCGGCCCGCGCCAGCAGCTCCCTCAAGACCGTCTTGAGCTGGCCCTCCGTGGGCGAGTGGAACCGGCGCTCCTGGTCGAGGTAGGTGAGGTCGAGGTTCAGGATCACGGCGCGCCCGCCGCTGCCCGCGGTGATCACCGGCACCTTGCCGCCGGCCTCGGCCGCCGCCGTGCCGCCGGCGAGGACCAGGTTAGTGCAGAGGGGCGCCAGGCGCAGCTCGGTCCCGGCGGCCAGCGGCCCGAGCGCCTCCGCCAGCTTGACCTTCGGCTCCACCGCCTGCTCAGCGCCCTCGAGCTTCGCGCCGAAGAGGTCGTCGAGCAGCCCCGGGGCCTGCGGCCGGCAGAGCTCGTCCCGCTGCCCGATGGGCCGCCCCGCGAGCAGCGTGCCGCCGCCGGCCACGAAGGCGCGGAGGTGCGCCGCCTCGGCGCGGCCAATCGCCACGTCGTAGGGCAGCACCAGCACCCGGTAGCCCTCCTTCTTGAGCAGCCCGTCGGTCACTTGCTCGGCGGAGACGAACTCGTACTGCAGGCCGAGGTCTTCGAGCAGCTTGACCCAGGCGTCGCGCGCGGCGTTGAGCTTCGCCTCCTCGCCCATCAGCGCGCCGGCGAGGATGCTCGGCATCGAGTAGTGCAGCGCGATCCCGTCGTGCTGCCGCTGCGCGCCGCGGAGGAGGCGCCAGACGCCGCTCTTGAACGAGTCGAGGTGGCCCTTGGTGTCGCGCCCCGACTGGCTGAGGTCGAAGTCGCCCTGGAAGAAGAGCCCGGTCTTC
>JACPDV010000049.1 GCA_016183835.1 Armatimonadota bacterium | reverse complement strand
CTGGGGTTTCCCGCCCGGCCGGGCAGGCCGGGGTCGGCCGATCGGAGGAGGCGGCCGTCCTCCGAGCGGATCACCATTCCGCCGGAGCGGCGGACGGCGCCGGTTCGGGGGCGGAGGGGCTGGTAAGGGGAAGGTGCGTGATGGAGCGCGATGCGCGACTCGCCAGGCTGTTCGTCTATCACCTGTGGGGGTGCGTGCCGTTCGCGCTGCTCTGGCTGGCGGAGCCGGCGCTGTCGCTGCGGACGGAGTCCGAGCGCAGTCCCTTGCGGGCCATCACCTGTGTCGGGCTGGCCTGTCTGGTGGCGCGGACGTGGGCCGTGCTGCGCCATGCGCGGCGCGGCTGGTGGGACCGATTGTGGGCGATCACGTTCGTGGTCGGCGTCTCGTTGGCGTTGGCCTGCGGGAAGCCGGCCTATGAGTCCTGGCTGGCGCTGCTCTACTTCTTCCCCATCGCCGAGGCGGCGGCAACGCTCGACCTCGCGTGGACGCTGGTGGTGAGCGGCGGCGCGGTGCTTGGCTTCTGCCTGGCGGTGCACCTGGGCGACCTGCTCGAGCGGGGCGTGGTGATCGGGCTGTTCCGCCTGGCGTTCCTGGTGCTGTTCGGCTCGCTGCTGTCCCAGCTCGGCCGGGTGATCGCCCGCAAATCGGCCGCGCTGGCCGTGGCCGACTACCGCCGGCAGCTCGCCGCGGAGATGCACGACGGGATCCAGCAATACCTGGTGGCCATCGTCATGCGGCTCGACCTGGCACGCAGCCTGATCCCCACCGATCCGGCGGAGGCGGCGGCGATCGCCACCGACCAGGCGCAACTGGCGCGGCAGGCGGCCGACGAGCTGCGGGTGGCCATCAAGCGGCTCAACGCGCCGCTGGCCGCGGAGGGCGGGCCGGTGGAATCGCTGCACTGGTACCCCGAGCTGTTCCGCCAGCGCTGCGCGCGGGCGGTGACCCTCAACGTGGTCGGCGTGCCGCGGCGGCTGCCACCCAAGGCGGAGCACACGGTGCTGCGGATCGTGCAGGAGGCCACGACGAACGTCCTCAAGCATGCGCGGGCCCGGTGCGTGGGGATCGAGGTGGGCTTCCGCCGGAGCGACGTCGTGTGCCGGGTGGTGGACGACGGCGTGGGCTTCGACCCGACCGCGGCGCCGGAGCCGTCGGTGCGGGGCGGGTTCGGGTTGGAGAGCATGACGCAGCGCGCGGCGGCGGTGCACGGCCGCTGCGAGGTGCATAGCGTGCCGGGCCGGGGCACCACCGTCACGGTGGCGGTGCCGCTGGAGGCCGAGCCGCGATCGCGGGCGGCGGTGCTGCCGGGTGTGATCGGGTTGGCCGGCTGAGCCGGCCAGGAAGGCGACGGGACATGGTGGGAACGCCTCATCTGGTCGCGGGCGCTACCCTTGGCAGGGTGACCGGGCGGTGGTGGCTGGCGCTGCCGCTGGCCTTCCTGAGCCACTTCCTGCTGGACGCCGTGCCACACCTGGACTGGCACCGGCTGTTCGGCGGGCCGCACGGCGTCACCACCGCCGAGGTGGCCTGCGGGATCCTGGACTTCGCCGCCGGGCTGTGGCTGGTGCTCTGGCTGGCCGGCCGGCACCCGCAGCAGCGGCGGCTGATCGTGGTCTCGGCGATCGGCGGCCTGCTGATCGACCTGGTCGAGTACGCCACACCCATCGGCCGATTCCTCCCCGCGTGGCTCCGCGGCTTCCACCATGCGGCGCAGCACAACGTGCCGCTGAGCCAATGGCCCCTGGGAGTGGCCACGCAGCTCCTGGTGATCGGCGCCGGGATCTGGCTCTGCCTCCGGCCGGACGAGGAGCCGGCGGGCTAAGAGGGTGTCTGCGAACGCCGGCGAGTCCGGATCCGGCCCCCTCTCCCACCGGGAGAGGGGGCCGGACGCGGGTTGGGAGACACGCTCTGAGGGCGGAGTCGGACCAAACCGGTACCTCCCGCGCCGCCACGCTGGTCGGGCGGACGAGGCCGGCAGACCCGGTGCGCGCGATGATCAGGTGCGGGCCGCGCGGCGTCGCCTCGCGGCCCGTGGGAGATGACGATGGGCATCGAGGCGATGGTTCTGGCCGCCGGGGGCGTGGACGAGGCGTTCGGCCGTGCGTTCGGCGTGTCGCACAAGGCGCTGGTGCCGCTGCAGGGGAAGCCGATGCTGCGCTGGGTGCTCGATGCGCTCGGCGCGGTGCCGGAAATCGAGCGGCGGGTGGTGATCGGCAGCCCGGCGCTGGCCGGCGTGGTGGGCGACGGGGTGGAGCTGGTGCCGCTCGAGGCGGTGGAGTACGCGGCCAGCGTGGCGCTGGCCCTGTCCTCGGCGCGGCACGACGAGGTGCTCCTGATAGCCTGCGACGTGCCGCTCGTGAGGCCGGTGGCACTGGCCGAGTGGCTCGAGCGGGCGCGCTCGGCCGAGGCCGACCTGGCCTTCCCCGTGGTCACCTTCGACGTGCTGGAGGGCGCCCTGCCCGGCGCCCGCAAGACCTGGTACGACCTGCGCGACGGGCGCTACACCAAGGGCAACGCCGTGCTCACCCGCGCCAGCCTCTTGTTCGAGCGGCTTGAACGGGTGACGGCGCTGTTCGAGACGCGCAAGCAGAAGAAGTGGACCGCTCTGGTGGGCGAGCAGTTCGTGCAGCGGGTGCTCGCCCGCGCGGCCGCGCTGCGCGACCTGGAGGCGGGGCGGTCGAGCTACCTCGGTCTCAACGTGCGGGCCGTGCACGCTCCGCCGGAGCTGGTCACCGACGTGGACGAGGTGGGCGACGTGGCCTACTGCGACCAGGTCCTGGCGGCCAGGGCCGGTCAGACGGCGGCCGTCCGCTGAGCGGCGCCAGCCGGTCCGCCGGAGGAGACCGCCCGCCTCCGGCGGACATGCCTGCGCCGGCACCAGACTGACGGGGGTGCCGGCGGCTCGGTGGAGGCGGTGCATGCGTGGCGGCGGCGGCGGTTGGATGGGCCCGGAGCGGAGCCTGGGCGGGATGCCCCGCGTGTTCGGACTGCACCGGCAGTTCGAGGAGGGCGGCGACTCGCGGATGCCGCGGATCCGCCGCGCCACCCCGCGCCGCGTGGGCGGCTATCTGCTCCCTTACTGGCGGCAGTGGCTGGTGATCTTCCTCTGCGTCGGCGCCTCCGCCGGATTCGGCGTGATTCCGCCGCTCCTCGTCCGCGGCATCCTCGACCGCGCCATCCCGCACCACGATCCCCGGCTCCTGGCGTTCCTCGTCCTGGGGATGATCGCACTCAACATCGTCCTCGGGCTGATCGGCGTGCTGCAGAGCTACCTCAACGCGCGCGTCGGCCAGGACGTGATGGTCGACCTGCGCAACGACCTCTACCGCCACGTGCAGCGGATGTCGCTGCGGTTCTACACCACCACGCGCGCCGGCGAGATCATCTCCCGCATCAACAACGACGTCGGCGCCGTGTACGGCGTGGTAATGGGCACGTTGATCGCCATCGTGAGCAACTTCCTCACGGTGCTGGCGACGCTGATCGCGATCTTCAGCCTCAGCCCGCAGCTCGCGCTGCTGGCGATGGTGGTGGTGCCGTCGTTCTACCTGCCCACCCGGCTGGTGGGCCGCGTCAGGCGGCGGCTGTCCACCGAGACGCAAGAGAAGCAGGCGGACGTGCTGGCGTTCATGCAGGAGCGACTGAACATCGGCGGGATGCTGCTCACCAAGGGCTTCGGCCAGGCCGGCGCCGACGCCGCGGAGTTCGCCGACCGCAGCCGCGAGGTGGCCGACCTGCAAGTCAGGCAGGCCATGGCCGGGCGCTGGCTGTTCATGAGCCTGAGCGTGATCAGCGTGGCCGGTCCGGCGCTGGTCTACTGGTACGGCGGCTGGCAGGCGATGCGCACCGGCCTGACCATCGGCACCATCATCGCCGTGGTCTCCTACCTGACCAACCTCTACCGGCCCATCGGCGCGATGGCCAACGTCTACGTGGACGTGCAGGGCGCGCTGGCGGTGTTCGAGCGGATCTTCGAGTACCTCGACCTGGAGCCGGAGGTGCTCGACCGGCCCAACGCCATCGTGCTGGACCAGGCCGAGGGGCGGATCGTCTTCGAGGGCGTGACCTTCACCTATCCCAAGCCGCTCTGGCGCCCGCCCGAGGAGGACGAGAACGGTGCGGGGGACGCGCCCGAGCCGGCGCTGCGCGACCTGAGCTTCCGCGTGGAGCCGGGGCAGCGGGTGGCCCTGGTGGGGCCCAGCGGCGCGGGGAAGACCACGGTCACCTACCTGGTGCCGCGGCTCTACGACCCGGACAGCGGCGTGATCGCGCTCGACGGGCGCGACCTCCGCGAGGTGACCCAGGAGAGCCTCCGCGTGCAGATCGGGATGGTCACGCAGGAGACCTTCCTGTTCCACGCCTCCGTGCGCGAAAACCTGCTCTACGCGCGGGCCGGCGCTACCGACGACGAGATCATCGCCGCCTGCCGCGCGGGCCAGATCCACGACTTCATCGCCGGGCTGCCCGAGGGCTACGACACGGTGGTGGGCGAACGGGCCTTCCGGCTCTCGGGCGGCGAGAAGCAGCGCCTGGCCATCGCCCGCGCGCTGCTCAAGGACCCGCGCATCCTGATCCTGGACGAGGCCACCTCGAACCTCGACGCCACCTCCGAGCATCTCGTCAAGGAGGCGCTGGCCACGCTGCTCGAGGGCCGCACGTCGCTGATCATCGCGCACCGGCTGTCGACGATCCTGCAGGCGGACCAGATCCTGGTGATGGACCACGGCCGGCTGGTGGAGCAGGGGCGGCACGTGGAGCTGCTGGCCCACGCCGGGCTGTACGCCACGCTCTACCACCGGCAGTTCGAGGGGGTGGTGGGCGGCCAGCCGCCGGGCTGAGCGGCTTGCCCGACACCTTCTCCGGCGTAGGGGCGACCCTTGTGGTCGCCCGTTCCGGGCTGGCCAACACCACGACCTGCGAAGACGGGCGACCACGAGGGTCGCCCCTACGCCGGCAGGTCACGAGTGCCGCTATGCTCAGTGCCACACCAGCTCCACCACCTCGCCGAAGCTCGCCCGTCCCGCCGCCGCCAACTGGAGGCGCAGTCGCCCGCCACCAACCAGCGGCCCCGGACCGAAGTGGCCGCTCCCCTGGAACGCCACCGGCGCCGTCAGCGGCAGCACCGCCGCCTGGTCGCCACTGACGGTCAGCCGCACCGATCCGCTCAGCCAGCGCGCCTCCGCCAGGTTGCCCGCCCACGCCTCCAGCTCCAGCGGCCCATTCTGCGGCATCGTCACCTCGGCGGGCTCGGGCGCCGTGGGCAGCGGCACCTCGACCCACGCGCCGTCGCGCCGCACCCGCACCCGCTCGAAGATCGACTGGAGGTAGCAGTCACCCACCGGGTGACCGACCGAGTTGTCCGCTGATGGCAGCGCCCCCTGGTCCTGGACTCTGCCTGAGAGCGAGGGCGTGATTGGAATCACGGGAGCCCCCTCCCCTGCGAAGCGGGGGAGGGGCGGGGTGGGGGGTCACGGCCGGTTCGCGGTAACCGGCAGGCGCCCCCTCCCGCCTCCCCCCGCTTCGCAGGAGGAGGAGCAGACAGGGCTCCCGGGGCCGCCAATCACTCCCGACAGCGAAATCGGCCTTGACACGCAAACATCAGTTTGCTATCCTCTCAGGCTAGCCGCTCGTTCCAGGGGCGGACACGACGAATCAGGAGTGCGCTGATGGAGCACGAGGACTTCTTCGACGAGGCGTCCGCCCGCTCAAAGGCCAAAGCGCGACTGGTGGCCGGCTACTTCGCCGTCTGGTCGGAGACCATGCTCGGCCGGCTCGACGGCCTCGATCAGAGGAGCTCGCCGATCGCCTATGTCGATCTCTGCGCAGGACCGGGAAGGTACGAGGATGGGACGCCGTCCACGCCTCTGCTGGTGCTGGCTTGCGCCCTGCAGTCGCCCGGAGTCGCTGCTCGGCTGATCACGCTGTTCAACGACCTCAACCCCGATCACATCGATGATCTGCAGCGAGAGATCGCGGCCCTTCGTGGAGTGGAGGCGTTGGCTCACCAGCCTCTCTTCTCCAACCAGGAGGTCGGTGTGGAGTTGCTCGCCGCGCTGGCTAACCTTCGAGACCTCCCGGCTCTGTGGTTCATTGACCCGTGGGGATTCAAGGAGCTGACGCTTGGGCTGTTCGCGGCCCTTGTGCGGAGCGGGCGCGCGGAGTTGGTCTTCTTCTTCAACCTCAACCGCGTCAACATGGCCCTGGGGGATCCGACACGGAAGCCACACCTGACCCGGCTCTTCGGATCGGACGGGCTCGCAGTATTGCAGTCTCGACTGAGCCGCGCTCGACCGGAGGATCGCGAGTCCCTGATCCTGGACCAACTCGCCGTCAGCCTGCGGGGATGCGGCGCACAGTTTGTGCTCCCGTTCAGGTTCTACGATGACGATGGTGTTCGGACCAGTCACTACATCGTGCATGCCACCAGCAGCCCCGTGGGTCACTACCTCATGTCCGAGGTGATGAGCGAGGAGAGCAACTCACCGTCCGAATATGAGTACCGGCAAGTGGCTGGAGGATGGTCGCTCAGCGCCAGGATTGCGGGTCTTCCCGGCTGGCTCCTGCCGATCCGAAGCGAGGAGACGGTGCTGGGCAGCGTGTCGCGCTAGCGCCAATCGGTGGCTGGGGGCACAACCATGGCCAGTTGCTCCGGCATTGAGTGGACCGACGCCACTTGGAATCCCCTGACGGGGTGCAGCAAGGTCAGCGCTGGTTGCCAGCACTGCTACGCCGAGGCTCTATCCCGCCGTTTGCAGGCGATGGGGAATCCGAGCTACCACAACGGGTTCGAGCTTACCCTGCACCACCACCTGCTCGATCAGCCGCTACGCTGGCGCAGACCACGCTTCGTGTTCGTCAACTCGATGAGCGATCTGTTCCACGAGGACGTACCCTTCGAGTTCATTGAGGTCGTCTTCGACACCATGGTCCGGGCCGACCAGCACATCTACCAGGTCCTCACGAAGCGGGCCGCGCGGCTCGCCGAACTTGCTCCCCATCTTCCCTGGCCGGCCCACGTCTGGGCCGGCGTGACCGTCGAACGCGCGGACTACCGCCACCGGGTCGACGCCCTCCGGTCGGTGCCCGCACAGCTCAGGTTCCTCTCGCTGGAGCCGCTGCTGGGCCCGCTTCCCGACCTCGACCTAACCGGCATCGACTGGGCTATCGTCGCCGGCGAGAGCGGACCCGGAGCGCGACCGATGGTGCTAGACTGGGCGAGGGACCTGCGTGATCGCTGCCTCGACGCGGACGTGGCGTTCTTTCTCAAGCAACTGGGTGGCTGGCCCGATCGCCGGCACGGTGAGGCCGCGCTGTTGGACGGCAGGCTGTGGAAGGAGTGGCCGGCTCGTGAGCGATGCTCGAGCGGAACGGCAACGATGATCCTGCCCGGCATGGAGGAGCCTGCCGGTGGCCGGATCTCCTGAGCTGGCAGCGGGCGGGGCGCACGTGCCGAGGAGGCCGCCCTTCGCGGGCCATAGCTCAGGCGCTCCCAGCGCGCCGTCAGCAACATCCAACAGGTCACTGCGAGTCGCCGGCCCGTCGACCAGGCTGAGCGTCCAGAACGAGGCCGGCTCGGGACTGAGGAGCAGAGCCGCGCACGCCCACCCGCCGGCGCCGTTGCGCTGGTGGAGGGTGATCGTGGTCTCCACCGCTCCGGCGCCGTTGAGGTAGGGCTGGTCGAGGGCATAGCACAGCGCCCGCGCGCCGGCGTCGATGCGGTGGCCGGCGGCGGTGGTCTGCCACGGCCCGAGGCTGAACTCCTCGGCGGCGGCGAGGGCGAAGGCGCCGAGGAGGAGGAGGAGGGCGCGGCGTGACGGCATGGGGCGGCTCCAGCGGTCGCACCGGCGTTGGCTGCGGCGCGTGGCCGACCTCCCCGGCGGCCGGCAGAGCCACACGGCTGCTGCTCAGAGGCAGGTGATCCGCCCACCAAGGTGAACTCCCGCCCCGCGCCAGGGAGGCAACCATGGGCAGCAACGGGACAATCCGCGTGGGCGTGGTGGGCGTGGGCCGGGGGCAGAGCTTCGCTCGCGGCGCCGGGCCGAGTGTGGGGATGGAGCTGGTGGCGCTCTGCGACACCTGGGAGAGCCGGCTCAAGGAGGTCGGCGCCAGCTTCGGCGTGGCCACCTACAGCGACTACGACCGCTTCCTCGAGCATGACCTCGACGCGGTGATCCTGGCCAACTACTTCCACCAGCACGCGCCGTTCGCCATCCAGGCGCTGGCCGCCGGCAAGCACGTGATGAGCGAGACCTCGGCCAACAAGACCCTCGCCGAGGCGGTGGCGCTGTGCCGCGCGGTGGAGGCCAGCGGCTGCACCTACATGCTGGCCGAGAACTACCCCTACACTGCGTTCAACCAGGAGCTGGCGCGGCTCTACCGCGAGGGCGAGATCGGACGGGTGCTGTACGCCGAGGGCGAGTACAACCACCCGATGTCGCCCGAGGACCGCATGCGCATCTCACCCGGGCGCAACCACTGGCGTAACGTGCTGCCCTCCACCTACTACTGCACCCACGCGCTGGCGCCGCTGATGTGCATCACCGACACGCGGCCGGTGACGGTCAACGGGCTCTCCAGTGCGGGCCAGGAGATCAACCGCCACACGGTGCGCACGCGGGACCCCGGCTCGGTGATCCTCTGCCGCATGGACAACGGCGCGGTGTTCCGCATCATGGGGCTGGGTCTGCCGGGCCACAGCAACTGGTACCGGCTGCACGGCACGCGCGGGGCGATGGAGATCACTCGCGGCGCCGGCTACTTCGGCCCCGGCGAGGTGCGGGTGTGGCACGAGCCGTGGGACGTGCCCGAGGGCACGGAGCTGGAGCGGACGTACGTGCCCGACTGGCCGGAGCACGGCGACCTGGCGCGGGCGGCGGGGCACGGCGGGGGCGACTTCTGGACCTGTTTCCACTTCGCCAACGCCATCCACGCCGGCGGCCAGCCCTACCTCGACGTGTACCGCGGGGTGACGATGAGCTCGGCGGGGATTCTGGCGTGGAAGAGCGCGCTGGAGGATGGCCGGCCGTTCGAGGTGCCGGACTTCCGCGACGAAGCGGCCCGCGCCCGCCGGGGAGCATTCTGGGCCGCTTGGAGCCGAGCGCGGAGGATCTGGAGTATGCGCGGGGGATCTGGCGGGAGAGTGGGTATGCGGGGGAGTAGGCGGCAGGCCGGCAGGACCGACACGCGAGCCTGCCGAACGCACAGGTCAGGCGGCGCGAGCCGCCGCATCCGGCCTCGCGGAGGCACCCCATGACCCGCTGCCTGCTCGCCCTCACCCTCGCCGCCGCCGTCCACGCCGCCGCCCCGGCCATCAAATCCGCCGTGCAGCCGCTCTGGCAGGCCCCCGCGCTGCCGCTCAAGATCGCCATGGAAGGCACCGTGGAAGTGCAGCTTCCTGCCGTCCCGCCGCGGGCCGGGCAGCTCAGCGTGCTCTGCCTCCAGGCCCGCCTCGACTGCCCCGCCAACTCGGGCTGGAACAAGTTCCTGTCGCTCGAGCTCAACGGTCAGCCGGTCTTCCAGACCGTCGGCGGCACGCGCACCGGGCCGGACCGCGTCCTCAACCGCGAGGCCGAGTGGGCGCCCGCCGGGTACGAGAATGACTACGTCCTGTTCCGCGGCAACTGCCTCTGCGTGGTCTTCGCGCCCGACTTCAAGCAGTTCGACCAGCGCCTCGAGCGCGAGGGCGAGGAGACCTTCTGGTACGTTCTCAACCTGGGCGACCTGCTCAAGCCCGACGCGCCGAACGTGCTCCGCCTCGGCAACACCGCCCGGGCCGCCTGGTTCGACGGGCAGCAGCACGACATCGTCGTCGGCGACCTGAGCGTGGGCTACCTGCCGGCGCCGGCGAAGGGGCCCGGCATGGCCACCTTCCGCCCGCGGCCGGCCGGGCAGACGCTCAAGGGCCGTGGGTTCGACCTGATCCTGACTCCATCGGGCGGCATGGCCGTGGCCGCCGGCGGCGAGCACTACCTCCTGGAGACCTCGCTGACCTGGCCGCAGGGCGGGCTCAACCGGCTGGCTTGCCCCGACCTGGTGAACGCTGGACCGGCGGAGTGGAGAGTGGTCACCGCGCGGCTCGACCGGCAGGGCGGCACCGTCGTGGCGCAGGGCGGCTTCTACCGCCTCACGCGCCAGATCAGGCTCGACGGTCCGCGGATCCGGGTGGCCGACACCCTGACCAACCTCACCGACCAGGACCTGGGCGTCGAGCTGTCCTACGACCTCACCTCCGGCGGGCCGCTGCCGGCGCTCTACCTGGCCGGGAACGACGACCCGTCGCTCAGCGGCGACGACATCTGCGGCGCCAACCCCACCGTGTACGCCGCGCAACAGAAGGGCGGCCTGGGCTGGCTGGCCGAGGACGACCTGCTCCGCGCGCAACTCCGCCTCTCGACCCGCCGCGGCGTGACCCACATGAGGAGCGCCGGCCTCGGCTTCGCCGCCAAGGCCAGCCACACGCTCCGCTGGACGCTCTACCCTACCGCCTCTGGCGACTACTGGGGCTTCATCAACCAAATCCGCCGCGATTGGGACGTCAACTTCCGGATCGACGGGCCCTTCTCGTTCATCGGCCACTGCAAGGGGATCTCGGAGTGGACCGTGGACAAGTTGCGGAGCCGCTTCGAGGGCCGCCGAGTCGGGCTGGCCACGATGCACCCTTGGACGGCTTACCAGTACCCCTATGACCGCGACTTGCACCGCGCCTGGTGGCGGAAGGCGCAACCGATGGTGCACGCGGCGCTCCCGGGATCCAAGTGCCTCCTGATGATGGAGCCGCCGCTCGAGAGCCGGGTGCACGAGACCCAGGTGGAGCAGGATCCCTACCGCGATGCGATGGTCACCAACCCCGACGGCAAGCCGGCCTTC
>JACPDV010000048.1:9465-10282 GCA_016183835.1 Armatimonadota bacterium | reverse complement strand
CCGCGGCCGGCCCGTTCGAGCTTGCCCGCCTGCTGCTCGCAGGCGGAGCTGATGTCGGCCATAACCGAGGCGTCCACGGCCCGGTGGCGGACGGTCTCGCGCGAGACGGTGATGACGAAGCGCTGCTGCGGCAGTGTGGAGCGCTGCGAGTTGACGTCGAAGAGGCGGATGGACTCGATCTCGTCGCCCCACAGCTCGATCCGCACCGGCTGCGGGGCGGTCATCGGGTAGACGTCCACGATCCCGCCGCGGAGGGAGCACTCGCCGGGCACGAGGACCGGCTCGTGGCGGCGGTAGCCGAGCTGCTCGAGGTGCTCGATCAGACCGGCGGGGTCGAGCCGATCGCCGACTTGCAAGCTCAGCTCACTGCCGCGCATCTCGGCGGGCGGCACGGTGCGATGGAGGATCGCGCTGAGCGGCGCCACCACCACCTGCGGCTCGCCGCGGAGGAGCGCCTCCATGACCTCGAGCCGCTGCCCGACGAGCTGCCGGTCCACGCCCACTTCGTCGTAGAGGAGCGTGGGGAGCGAGGGGAAGAGCCGCACCGGCGGGGCGAGGTCGTCGGTCTCCGTGCGGATCAAGGCGTGGAGGTCGTCGACGTAGTTCTCGGCCTGGCGGGTACCGGCGGTGACCACCAGCACGGTGCGGCGCGTGCGGTAGAAGAGCGACGCGGCCAGCACGCTGCGCGCCGAGCCGGCGAGCCCCGCGGCGCGCTGCCGGCTCCCCGGCTCGGCGCCGTCGCGCAGGGACCGGAAGCCCGGCAGCCGCTCCAGCAGTGTGACCAACGAGAGCATGGCACCAACACCAAGACCCCGTG
>JACPDV010000048.1:0-9448 GCA_016183835.1 Armatimonadota bacterium | reverse complement strand
CTCGCGGCCGAGGCCGTAGAGGCATTCGCCGAGCGCCGCGACGGAGGCGTCGTTGCCCAGCCGGGCCGGGAGGATGTTCTCCACTGGCCAGGGGTTGAGCCGCTGCCGGGCGCGGACGGTGCGCCGGATGGCGCCGAACAGCGGCTCGCCGGTCTCGGCGATGCCGCCGCCAAAGACGATCACTTCGGGGTCGACCACGTTGATCACGCTGACGCAGCCGAGGCCGAGGTAGAAGCCGATCTCGTCCCATACTTCGAGCGCCACTTCATCGCCCAGGGCCGCCGCGTCGCTGATCATCTTGGGCGTCAGCTCCGGGTCCTCGAAGGCCCGGACAGCGCGCCAGAGGAGGCTCCGCCGGCCCGCCTGCAGCCGCCGCCAGGCCGCCCGGAGGATGCCCGCCGTCCCGCAGAACGCCTCCAGGCAGCCGAAGCAGCCGCAGCCGCACAGCGGGCCATCGGGATCCACGATCTGGTGCCCCAGCTCGGTGCCCTGCCCGTGCGAGCCGTAGAACATCCGCCCGCCGAGGATCAGTCCGCCGCCCACGCCGGTGCCGAGGGTGAAGAAGGCCATGTCCTTCACGCCGCGCTCGCGGCCGAGGCCGTAGAGGCATTCGCCGAGCGCCGCGACGGAGGCGTCGTTGCCCACGCGCAGCGGCCGCCCGAGGCTCTCGAAGAGAGGCCGGACGAGGTCGCGGTTCTCCGAGCCGGGGATGTTCGGGCTGCCGCTGATCAGGCCGGTGTCGGGGTGGCAGGTGCCGGGGTAGCCCAGCCCCACGCCGGCCAGGCTCGCCAACCGCAGCCCGGCCTCCGCCACGCCTTGCCGCACCACGCCGGCGATGCGCCCGAGGAAGTGGTCGAACCCCTGCTCGGCCTCCGACGCGAGGTCGGTGCGGTGCAGGAGCGTGCCGGCGCGGTCGAAGATGCCGCACTTCAGGCTGGTGCCGCCGATGTCCACGCCGGCGACGTGCGTGCCCTCGGAATCCAGGGGAGTGACCTGCATCGCGACACCTCGGACGAGCCGTTCCCGCACGAGCCAAAGCGGGCGGCACTATAGCGAAGGGACCCACTCCTGTCAATCCGCCGGAAGGCCCGGCGCGGCGCCCGGCGAACCGCGCGGCGTGGCCGGCCCGCGACGGTTCCTGCTCCTGCCCGCCCTGCTCACCGCCGGGCTGCTGCGCGCCGCCCCCATCGACGAGCCGCTCCGCGAGCTGCAGCCGTGGCCTGCCCGGTTGGCGCTGCAACGGCTCCTCGAAGAGACCCGCGCCGCGCCCGCCGCCGCGGCCTGGGAGCGGCTCGCGGCCCTACTCCTCGTCGATCCCCCGGAGGGCGACCCGGCGAAGCTGGAGACGGACCGCGACGCTCTCCTCGCGCACGCCGCCGGGCTGGCCTGGCGCGGCGGCCAGGCGCCCGCGCGCGTGGTGGCGCTCGTCAAGCTGCTCGGCGAGCTGTCCGCGGCGGCGCCCGACCTGCTCCTGACGGGCGCTCGCGCGGCGCAGCGGACCGGCAACCCGATGGCCCCGGCCTGGCTCGAGGCGGCCTGTGCGCAGGGCGGCGTGGAGGTGCGAGCGGCCGCGGCCGAGGAGCTGGCACGACTCCACCACGCGGCCGGCCGCGACGACGAGGCGCTGGCGTGGCTGGCCCGCGCCGGCACCGCGCCCCCTTGGCTCGAGGCCGAGCTGACAGCCGGCTCGCGGACGAAGGAGATCGGGCTGCCGCTGGAGTTCCAAGTGGAGGCGCCCGAGGCGCTGTCGCTGCGGGATGGTGACCTGGCCAACGCCCTGGTCCTGACGCTGACGAACCGGGCCGCCAAGCCCGTGGCGCTGACCGTGTCGTGCGCCGTGCCGAAGCTCACGGAGCCCGACCGGCGGATGCTCACCCTCGCCCCGGCCGCCTCCACCCGGCTCGAGCTGCGGCCCGCGCTGGCGGCCGATGCGGATCCCCTCGCTCTGGCGGGGCGCGACGTGGCGCTCGCCCTGGCAGCGACGCTGGACGCCGCCGGCGGCCCGGCGCCGGTCTGGGACACGGTCTTCCGGGTGCCGCTGCTCGCCCCGCCGCTGCAGACCGCGGAGCACGCTTGGGACGCCCCGAGCGCGCCGGCGGACGCCGTGGCGGCGTGCCTGATGCACTGCCAGGAAGCGGGTCCGGTCGGCTTGCCGAGCGAGCTGGCGACGCACTGGCAGCGCGACGACCCGGCGCCGCCCGACGGCAGGGACGTGGCGCCCGGCCTGCGCGCCGTGTCGCTCCGCTGGCCCGGGGACGATGTCGCCGACCCGCCCGACCTGGAGGTGGCGCGCGCGCTGGCCTTGCTCGTGGCGCGGCTGGGCTTCCCGGCCAGGCTGGTGGCGGTGGGCGGGCGACCGTTCGTCGGCTGGTGGCCGGCGCCGGCCTACGGGCTGGTGCGCCTGGCTGACGCCGACGGCGCGCCGCTCCGCCCGGCGGGCGACCCCATCCCGGACGCCGCCTCGCGCCGGCTCGGGTTCCTCCCCACCCGCTCGGGCGAGACGATGCAGCTCGAGCTGAACCGCGACGGGCTGCCCGCCAAGCGCGGGCAGACGCTCGGCCTGGCCGTGCTCAGCGACGGCGAGCCGCCCGATGGCGCGGTGGCGCTGACGGTGACGACTCCCGCGGGCCGGGCGGCGTTCGTGGATGTGGCCGCGTTGCGTCGGCTGGGCCTGCCGTCCGGGCTGGCGGGCGGCGCCGCGGCGGTCTTGCCGGCACTGCTGGCGGCCGAGTGGGCGGCCCAGCCGGAAGCGTGCCTGCGGATCGCCCGCTCCGAGCTGAAGCGGGTGCAGGCCGAGGCCCAGCCGTTCGAGACGCTCCTCGAAGGGCGCTACGGACTGCTCTTGCGCGAGGCGCACGGCTTCTCGTTCTTCGGCGACGCCCGGCCGCTGCGCGAGCCTGCCGCTGCGCGAGCGCTGGACGCGGCCCAAGAGGCGTACGCCAAGGCGCTCCTGGAGCGTCTCGAGGAGCTGCGCAGGGAGCGCTTTGAGTGGTGGCGCCTGCTCACTGCGCAGCGGCTGCGCGAGACCGACCCGAGCCTGACGGCACTGCTCCTCCCGCCCGCCGACGGCTGTCTCGAACGCGTGGTTCCGGGCAGGTAAGGCGCGCGGCGGCGGGAACTGGGGGCCGTGAGGTGATCGTCATGTGCCGTCCGGCCCTGTTGTTGGCCCTCCTCCTGCTCCCTGCGCTTGGCGCCGCGCTGGAGGTGTCGTCGGGCACCGTCGAGCTGACCGTCACCGACGGCGTCGTGACGCGGCTGCGGAACAAGCTGACCGGTGAGACGCTCGACGCCCCGCGGCGGAGCGACCTGCACGGCCTCTGGCGCAAGGACGGCCCGGGGCGCTTCAGTTGGCACGGCGACGGCACCACGGCGACGGCGGGCGGCGCCCGCACCGCCAACGCCGCCGGCGAGGCGGTGAGCCAGTTCCACGCCGAGGGCGACCTGGTGGTGGTGACGCACCAGTGCACTTCAGCGCAGCCCGGCCTGCAGGCAGTGCAGTGGGGGCTGGTGGCGCCGGTGAGCGCGACGCTCTACTTCCCCGGCTGGTCCGGACAGCAGTTCGACGCGGACACGCCCGACTTCTCCGCCCGCATGGAGTACCCGCTGCAGTGGGAGTGCGGCTTCGTGCTCCTCGGCACGCCCCAGGGCGGGTTCCTGATCCAGGCCACGGACGATGCGCAGTTCTACAAGAACCTCGACTGCCGCAAGGTGGGGGATCGGTTCGAGCTGGGCTTCGGCACCGAGGCCACCGCGCCGTGGGACCGCGCCACGACGGCGCCGGGCACGACCTGGTGGATCCGCGCCTACGAAGGAGACTGGACCGTGGGCGCCGCACTCTATCGCAAGTGGGCCGAGCAGGCCTTCGGCCTCACCGCCCTGGCCAGGCAGCAGCCGGCGTGGGTCAAGGACATCGGCTGCGTGGTGATCAACGACTTCCGCCCGGCACTGCTCCAGGCCCTGGCCGCGCGGCTGGACCCGAAGAAGACCCTGATCTACGTGCCGAGCTGGCGGGTCGACAGCTACGACCGCAACTACCCGGACTACACCCCGCAGGACGGGTTCGTGGAGCAGGTCAAGCACGCTCACGACCTGGGCTTCCGGGTGATGGTGCACTGCAACTACTTCGGCTGCCAGGAGGAGAACCCGGCCTACCAGCAGGTCCAGCCCTACCACGTCCGCCGGCCGTGGGACGGGCAGCTCGACTACTGGCTCTGGGAGCGCGCCGACCCGATCATCAAGTTCGCCTACATCGACCCGGCGTCCAAGGCGTGGCGCGACCTGCTCACCGCGCGGATGACCGAGCTGGTGCAGCGCACGGGCATCGACGCCGTGCACCTCGACCAGACGCTCTGCATCTTCAACGACCACAACGGGCTGGTCGACGGGATGAACATGATGCAGGGCAGCCTGGCGCTGCACCGCCAGCTCCGCGAGGCGCTGCCCGAGCTGGCGCTCAGCGGCGAGGGGCTGGACGAGATCACCTGCCGCTACGAGGCCTTCGCGCAACGGCACCTGCGCGGCCTGAACCACACCGACAGCAGCTACGACATGCGGCTGGTCAACCTCAGCCACGCCGTCTCCTCCGCGGTGCTCCGGCCCTACACCGGGATCTACGGCTACCTGGGCTTCTGCTCGCCGCGGCAGACCGAGCTGTTCCTCGCGTGGCGCGCCGGCTACGAGCACTTCGGGGTGATCCCCACCCTCGCCTGGGTCGGCCCCGACGAGTTGCGCGACGGCGGCCTGGCCGTGGAGGACGCGCTCCGCCGGGCCAAGCTGGAGCAGGAGCGCGGGCTGGTGCCCGTGTTCGACGGCTACGGCCCGGCCACGTTGGCGGCCTACCGCGCCGCCGACGGCGAGCGGTTCGAGTGGCGACGGGAGTCCTACGGCACGTCGCTCAGCGGGGCCGGGGGCGAGGTGGTCTCGCGGCGCCTCTACGGGGCGGCCGAGGTGCGGCTCCCGGGCTCCGTGGCCGGCGGAATCGCTTACGACGCCGAGCGCGTCTTCGGCCTCGACCCCACCCTCTCGTACCTGCTGTCGCCCATCCCGCGCGACCTGACGGCGCCACACGTGGCGTTCGCCTCCCAGCCGGTGCAGATCGGCGGGCTGCTGCGGCCGGGCGAGGTCAGCCTGCTGTCGCTCCGCGACACCGCCGCCACGGTGCGGCTGGGCGAGCTGACCACCGGCGTCCGCTCGGGCGTGCGGCTCCGCGACGGCGTGGTGCGGACACAGCCCGGCCTGTCGTGCAGCGACCCGTCGGGCAGCGCCGTGGCGGTGCGGAGCGACGGGATCTTCGCCCATCCGCCCTGGAAGGGCGACGGGGTTGGGCCGGCGCAGGGCCCGCAGCTCGACGGCCTGGGGCACACGATGATCGAGGCGGAGCTGTCCTTGCCCACGGCGCCGCGGCGGTTCGCCAGCCTCTGCGGCGTGGACGGCAAGGCCGACGAGAAGCAGTGCGACGGGGTGACCTTCATCGTCACGGCCACGGCCGGCGAGGAGACGCTCACCGCCCGGCAGCACGTGCCGTGGGGGCCGCCGCAGCCGCTGACCCTCGACCTGGCGGCGCTGGCCGGGAAGCAGATCACGCTGCGGCTGGAGACGACACCCGGTCCAGCAGGCAACATCAGCTTCGACTGGGCGCTGTGGCGCGACGCGCGGGTGGAGCCCGGGGCGCCGGTGCCGGTGGAGCTGACGCTGGCCGCGCCGGAGGGCTGGTCCGAGGTGGTAACGGCGCAAGGCTCGGCGCCGCTGCGGCTGGGCGGCGACGGCCTCGCCAGCTTGACGGTGCCCGCGCCGGGCCGGGCGTTCCTGCTCCCGCGGGCGCCGGCGGTGGTGGCTGCGGGGACCAGGCTGGCCGCACTGCCGTTCTCGGTGGTGACGCTCGACCCGCAGGGCCGCGCCGCGGCGCCGACCGGCTACGCGGGCTGCCGTCCCGGCGCGGGCACCGTGGGCGGCGTGGAGCGGCCCGGTCTGGGCCAGCACCCGCCGCAGCACGGGCAGACCATCGCGCTGTTCGCCTGCAAGCTGCCCGACGCGCCGCTCAAGCTGGTGGGCGAGTACGGCATCCGCGACGGCAACCAGTCGGAGGGCGTGGGCTTCCGCGTGGAGCTGACCGGCGAGCGGGTGTGGGGCGCGGATCTGCCGGGCGGGGCGATGCAGTGGCAGCCGTTCGCGGTGGATCTGTCGGCGCAGCGCGGGCGAACGGCGGTGCTCGGGCTCGTGGTGGACAGCCTGGGGACATGGGAGTTCGACTGGGCGCAGTGGGCGGAGCCGCGCTTCGAGCCGGCCGGCTGAGGTGGGGGCAGGAATCCCCGGAATGGCCGGGAAGATACCTCGCAATCGCGCTCCGCAGCGTGGCGGGCCGGCTTGGTGCAGGGGCCTGCCAGGGTCGCGAGGAGGCTTCGTATCATGTCGGACGTTGACCGGCTGGTCGGGATCATCAAGTTCTACAACCCGCGCAAGGGGTTCGGCTTCATCGCTCGCGCCGAGGGGAACGACGTCTTCTTCCACCACAAACACTTCCTTGGCCCGCTGGCCCCGCTGCCCGGCAACGTGGTGCAGTTCAGCCTGGGCCAGAATCGCGAAGGGCTGACCGCCGAGAACATCGTCCTCCTCCCGGAGCAGGAGCTGGAGTGCTACGGCGGAGTGATCACCGAGGTCGGGCCGGACGACCTGGTCGCCACCACGAGCGACAACTTCGCGGTCCACTTCACCCGCGGCGACTACCTCCCCCGCGCCCGCGCCAACGCGCTCCGCGTGGGCGACGAGGTGGACATGCACTTCGTCTTCCAGGAAGACGACGAGCGCTGGTGGGCCAAGGTGGTGCGCGCGCCCGACTACGTGCCCGAGAGCTCGGGGCTGCCCACCTCGCGCCGCGACGGCGACGACGAGGAAGACAACCGCCGCCTGCTCGGGATCCTCTACAAGACCGACCTGGAGGAGGAGGCGACCCACGCCGCGCGGCTCCTCGCCGAGCGCAACATGCGCGCCACGCTGAGCGCCCTGGTGAGCCGCGTCTTCGACCGGCGGCTGGCGGCCGAGACCCGGCGAGAGCTCCTCACCCTCCTCCCGCAGGTCTACTTCGACGATGAGTGCCAGGAGTACCTGGACGAGATGGCCCGGCGACTGCTCGGCGCCGTGGAGGAAGAGGACGAGGAGACCAGCCCGTCGGCCTGCCGCGCGCTCGAGCTGCTGCTCGACGACCAGGCCTTCCCCATGCGCTGGTCGCAGTATCTCCTGCCCTTCGGGCTGAACCTGCTGCGCAACCTGTCGAGCGTGCCCTCGTGCCACTCCGAGCTGCAGGAGCCCGACATGGCCGAGCAGGCGGAGCGCTGGGCGCTGCGCGTCTGCCGCCACGTCGAGCAGCGGCGCACCAACTACGGCTACGTGATGCGCACGGCGCTGGAGACCTTCGACGGCATGTGGCAGCGCGACACGCTCCAGGACACGGTGGAGCGGGTGCTGGGCCGGCTGCTCCTGGCGGCCGACGGCGACCTCTTGGCCGAGCAGCTCCAGCATCTCCGCGACCGGCTGTCGCCCGCCTTCCTGCCCAGCTTCCTGCGCTCGCTGGGGCAGCACCCGGATCTGGCCGTGGCGGTGCGCGCGCCGGCGCAGAGCGAGGTGGTCTCGCAGTGGCTGGAGACCGTGCTGCGGGGCGAGGAGCCACCCCCCACCGAGCTGCTCGCCGCGCTCCTCCCGGTGGCCGAGGAGGTGCGCGCGCACCTCGCCGACGACGCCGCGGTCAGCCGCCTGATGCAGCCGCTCACCGCCAGCCTCAGCGCCGGCGAGGTGGTGCGTATGCTGACGATGGAGGACCTGCCCGAGCGCTCGGTGTGGGCCTGCCTCCGGCACTTGGACCGGCGCGGTGAGCTGAGCGATCTGCTGGGCGATCCCGAGCTGCGCGGGCTGGTGACCGCCTGGCTGCGCCGCACCTCCGAGGCGCCCGCGCGGTCGCTGCCACGGGAGCAGGAGGTCAGCACGGCGCTGCACCTGATCGACTCGCTGCGCGCCACCGAGGAGCTGCCCGGCGAGTTGCAGGGCATCGGCGAAAGCCTCTTCGCCGACATCCACAAGCGCTTCGAGGAGGCCGAAGGGCCGGAGCTGGTGGAGCTGTTGGAGAGCTTCGAGCTGGACCAGCTCCCCGGGCTGTGCGAGGTGCTGGCGCGGCGGCTGGCGGATCCGCGGCTCAGCGAGTCGGCGCTGCGGCGGCTGGTGGCCTGGTTCGCCGAGTGCGGGCCCGCCGCGGCGGACCTGGCCGGCGCGCTGACGGCGTGGCGGCGGCGGCCCGACGATGCCGCGGCGGTGGGCGAGCTGATCGCCGCCGGGGGGCAAGGTGGGGCGCCGCCCGGCTCCGACGCGGCGGCGCTGTCCGAAGTGGCGCGCGAGGCGCTCTCGGCGGCCGGCATCGCGTGGCACGACGGGTTCGTCACCGAGCTCACCGAGCTGCCCAGCGGGCAGCGGGCGGCGGCCATCCAGGGGTTCGCGATCCTCCTCCCGCAGCGGCTGTTCAGCGATCCGGGCGATTTCGCCGTGAACCGCTTCGTGCGCCTGGTGCACCGCCGCGGGCTGGTGCTCAGCGTCAGCCGCGCGCCGGTGCCCGAGAGCGATGTGGTCCTCGGCCGCCTGTCGGGGCCGCTGGCCGTGGACGAGCGCAACGTCATCGTCGGCGAGCTGGTCGACGCCGACGGCGGGTCCTGCTACTTCGAGGCCTCCGAGCTGCTCACCGGCCTCGACCGGGCGCTCCAGGAGGGTGACCTGATGCGCTTCACCCGCGTCCCGGCCGCTGCCGGCGGCGGCTGCGACCACGTCGCGTTCAACCTCCACGCGGCGCTGACCGAGGCCGACCTGCCGCTCCTGATCGAGACCTTCTCCGGCGGCGGCGACGACGCGGTGGCCCGGAGCGCTCTGGCGGCCGCGCTGGACCTCGACCCGGAGCTGGCGTCGCCCTGCTGGTCATCGGCGTGGGCTCGTGCCGCCGCGGCCCGGCGCGCCGCTGCGCCGGCCGACCTGGCCGCTCGGCTGGGTGCCTCAGCATAGCCTGGGAGACGTCATGGAATCACAGCCAGGCTTGCTCGCCGCGATGCTCCGACAGCGCTCGGAGGAGCTGGCCGACTTCTACGACACCGGCCGCGCCCGGCTCGAGGAGGCCCTCGCCGGCGGAGAGCTGCGCGCCGTCCACGGCCCGGACCACTGGCGCAACATCGAGATGTACGCCGCCCGGCTGGTGCCCGAGCGCGTGCTGGGCCAGATGGCCGCCGCCGAGATCGCGGTGATGGCTGCCGCCTGCATCCTCCACGACCTGCGCCACGGCGACCAGGAGCTGGCCGTCGCGCTTTCGCGCGAGCCCGAGCGATGGGGCATGCACCAGCTCTCGGCCGTGGCGGTGCGGCAGGTCTGCGAGGCGATGACCGTGGGCGGCGTGCGGCTCTGGCGCGGGCAGCGCTGGGCCTAC
>JACPDV010000304.1 GCA_016183835.1 Armatimonadota bacterium | reverse complement strand
TGAAGCAGGACGAGCTGAAGCCGCAGGGCCGGCCCGAGCACCCTTGCGTCTACGTCACACCCGCCGACGTGGAGCGCGTCCGCCGCAACGCTCGCGACACCGCATGGGGCAAGACAGCCGCCGCCGCTCTCCTGGCGAGCTGCGAGCCGTGGCTGCAACACGACGACGCCTACTGGCGCGCGTTCCTGCCCGGCCCCGGCGCGTGCTACGCCTACGGCTTCGTGGCCTGCCCGACCTGCGGCTCGTCGTGGGGCACGTGGGGCGGCGCGCGGTGTGACTGGGACACGCCGGGCAAGGTCACTTGCGCCAACGGCCACCAGCTCCCCGACGCCGCGCACCCGGACAGCGGCGGCGGGTGGCACAACCCCGACGGCCGCATCCACTACTTCGTCGGCTCGTGGAACGCCTGGGTCACCGAGCAGTGGACCAGCGCCATCCCCACCCTCGCCGACGCTTACGCCCTCACCGCAGACGAGAAGTACGCCGACCGCGCGGCGCTCTTCCTCGACCTCCTCGCCAGCATCTACCCCGAGACGCAGGCCGGCTCGTGGGACTACCCCAGCAGCCCGCCGAGCGGGCGGTTCGCCCGGCCGTGGTACCAGGTCGCCCGCACCCTCGTCCGCTACGTCCATGCGCAGGACCTGATCTACGGCAGCTCGGCGCTCGACAGGCCGTCGCTCAGGCCCGCCATCGCGGCCGCCTTCCCGCCGCAGCCGTGGCCGCAACAGGCCGAGGTGCGCACCACCGACCGTCGCGGCACCTCGCACCCGGGCATGACCCGGCGCGAGAACATCGACCTCAACCTGATCGAGGACGGTGCGTACTACTGCTACGGCCACTGCTTCGGCGGGATGCTCCACAACGGCCACGCTGACTACATGCGCGGCTCGCTGGCCGCCGGCGCGCTGCTCGGCATCCCCGAGTACATCCGCATCGCCACCGACGGGCCGTATTCGTTCTGGGCCATGGTGGCCAACAACTGCGATCGCGACGGCCGTTACTACGAGACCTCGCTGGGCTACGCCATCCACGCGCGCAACCTCTACCTGACGTTCGTCGAGCCGCTCCGCAACTGGCGTAACGTCGCGCACCCGCAGGGCTACGACCTCCTCGCCGACGCCCGCTTCCGCAGCTTCTACCGGCTCCCGGCCACCGTGCTCGACTGCGCCGGGCACGAGCCCAACTTCGGCGACTCCTCGCCCGACCACGCCTGCTACACCTCGAGCGCCCGGCCCTATCGCCGCGAGGACCACGAGTTCGCCGAGTGGCTCTACGCCGGCACCAGCGGGGCGGTCAAGGACGAGTACGCAAGCGTGCTCCGCTGGATGGCCCAGGGCGACCTGGGCAGCCTGCGCCAGAGCCTACCGGCCGAGTGGATGCTGTTCCACGCGGAGCCCGTGCCGCCCGGCCCGGCCGGGCTGCCGGCCGACTTGCAGCGCCAAGTGGACGGCTCGTGGTTCCTCGGCCAGAAGGGCATCGCCCTCCTCCGCGACGGCGAGCTGCCCGACCAGCAGGCCGCCTTCCTCCGCTTCGGGCCGAGCCTCAACCACGGCCACCAGGACGATCTGGGACTCGACTACTATGCCAAGGGCTGGCAGCTCACGTACGACATCGGCTACGGCCTGGGCTCCACCCACACCCAGGTCGGCTGGGCGCACCAGACCGCCAGCCACACGCTGGTGACGGTCAACGAAGCCTCGCAACGCGGCGGCTCCGGCGGCAGCCTGCACCGCTTCGCCCGGCTGCCCGGCGTGCAGATCGCCGAGGCCGACTCGCCGCTCTCCTACGCCGAACAGAAGGTCACCGAGTACCGCCGCACCATCGCGTTGCTCGGGCATGGCGCGGATCAGGTGCTGGTCGACCTCTTCCGCGTCGCCGGCGGGCATCAGCACGACTACCTGGTGGGCGGGCAGAGCCAGGAGGTCGAGGTGGCCGGCGTGACCCTCGGTGCGGAGCAGCCGGGCTCCCTGGCCGGCCCGGATCCGGCCTGGGGCGAACGGCTCGGGCTCGACGGCGACGTGGTCGGCTTCCCCAACAAGCCCTACTGGAACCCGCCGCCAGGGAACGGCTACGGCTTCTTCTACGCCCCGCGCCGCGCGCCGGCCGCGCAGCCGTGGACGGTGGACTGGCACCTCGGCGGGGCGCCCGACTCGCACTTCCGCGTCCACCTGCTCCCGGAGCCGGGCACCGAGGCCATCGGCGCCAAGGCGCCGGGGCTCTACCCGCGCGACCGGAAGGCGGTCTACGCGATCGCCCGGCGGACCGGCGCCGAGGGCCTCCGCAGCGGCTTCGCCGCGGTCATGGAGCCCTACGCCAGGCCGCTCCTCATTGGCCGGCTCGACGCGCTCCAGCTTCGCAGCCACGTGGCCGAGGCCGACCGGGTCTACCGCTACGGCGCCGACTACGGCGGCTACCTCTACTTCGGCGGGCAGCAGGCCGGCGACTCACTCACCTTCCGCCTCGACGCACCGGCCGCCGGCGAGTACGAGCTGAGCCTGGACATGCTGCGCTACCACGGCTACGGCGCGGTGCGGGCGAGCCTCGACGGGCAGCCGGCCGGCGATCTGATGAATGTGCGGGGCGAGACGGCGCCGCTCCAGCACTTCGACCTGGGCCGGCATACGCTGGCCGCCGGTGAGCACCGGCTCAAGCTCGAGGCCGCGCCCGGCCAGCCGGCGTTCGCTTTTGGCGTGCAGGCGGTGCAGCTCCGGCCGGTCGCCGCCGGCGCGCCGTCGCTCGCGGTTGAGCCGGCGCCCGTGGTGTCGCTGGCCGACCGGCTGCCCGTGACCGGACCCGACGCCGCCGAGCCCATCGCCGTCCACCTTCGCCGCGCCGGGCTGGACGAGTACCTCCTCAGCGCGGTCGGCGACGGTGAGTGCACGGCCACCGGCGCGCACGGAAAGCTGAGCTGGCGCGGCGGCGTGGCCTATGCGGCGTTCGCGGGAAACCAACTCGTGGCGCTCGCCACGTGCGGCGCGGCGGTGAGTGGCGCCGGCTTCGCGCTGACGCCGGCCGCCACGTCGCTTACCGGCTCCATCACCGCTGTGGACTACGAGCACAACACCGTGGACACGGCCGCGAAGCTCCCGGCCGCTGGCCTGGAGGGCGAGGCGGTGATCTACTCCCGGCCGGAGTGGTCCCGCACGTCGGCGTATCGGATCGAGCGGATCGAGCCGCTGGCGAATGGCTCTCGGATCCACCTGGGCAGCCAGTCGCTCCTGCTCGGGCAGGGGCGGGTGATGGACATCCGGGACGACAACACGGTGCTCTCGGACATCCCGCACGAGTTCACCCGCTCGGTGGTGGGCGGCACGCAGACGCGCTTCTTCGACGGCAAGCTGCTGGTCACCGGAGGCGGCGCGAGCACGCGGATCCGGCGGATGACGTTCGCTCAGCCGATGCCCATCACGGTGGAGGATGCCTCCGTGCTGAAGCCCGGCGACACGATCCGTTACTACGACCTGGGCGTGGGCGACGGGTTCACGATCCCGACGGCTGCGCTCGTGCGGCTCGAGGACGGGAAGTGGCGGTTGGAGAGCACGGTCGCGGCGACGCTGCGGCTGCCGGGCGCGAAGGGCGGCGAGGCGGCGGCCACCGGCATCGGGCGTTCGGCCAACGTCCCGTAGGGTCCGCACTTGGTTGCGTTCAGATGCCGGTGTGGGGCGGGCGCCCTCGCCCGCCGCTTCTCCACCAGGCAGCTCCCAGAGCGGATCGCGGGCGAGGGCGCCCGCGCCACAATGGGTTGGCGGGAAGCACTGGGACGTCACCTCCCGGATTGGCCGTCACCGCCGCCGCACCAAGACCGCGAAGTGGTCGCTCGCCATCCGCAGCTCGGTCAGCCGCCGAGCGCCATCTCGTACGACCTTGACCCAAGGCTGCGCCACCTGCCGACCATCGGCATCGAACTCATACACGTCCGCCGCGCTCCCGTCGGGCCAGCCGAAACGGCCGGAGCGGTTCGTCACCATCCGTTCCTGCGCGATCACCACGCCCCGGTGCAGCTCGAGGATGGTGGTGGGGAACATAACCTGCTCGAAGTGCATCCCCGGCGGGTCGTCCGCCCACTCGTAGACCGTCAGCAGCCCGCCCTGGTCGAGCATCCGGCGCGCCATCTCCGCGCGGCCGCGGTCGCCCGGCTCGTGGTCGTGGTTGCCCAGCCCCACCGGGCACGCCAGGTGGCCGTCCACCAGGAACGAGTAGCTCGCCGACTCCACGAAGCGCGGCACCTTCAGGTTCAGCATGCTCCGGGTGGACGGCTCGCCGTTCGCCCAGGCCAGCTTGCCGTGCGCGCGGAGGTAGTCGATCAGCGCCTTCTTCCACGGCTGCTGGAGCAGCGTCACGCTCGACTTCTTCGCGCCCACGGCGTGCGTGCTCGCGTCCACGTCCACACTGCAGCCGTCCCACGGCGCCCCCCAGGCATACTGGCTGGTGGCGTACTCGAACTCGTCCAGGTAGAAGCCGTCGGCGTTCAGGTCGTCCTGGATCTTGTGAGCGGTCTGGAGCAGCGCGGGGCCGTAGGTGTTGCTGAGGGTGGCGAGGTAGATGTAGATCGGGTAGTGGTAGGGCGTGAGCACCTGCTGCCCGTCGGGGCCGAGGAGGCGGGAGTCGGCATACTTCGTCTGCGCGCCCTCCTCGGTGCAGATCTGGCTGTGAAGGTAGATCATGGCCATTACGTCCGGCCCTGCGGTGTGGACTTTTCGTACCCACTCCTTGGCGTTGGCGAACCACTGCGCAGCCGACGGCAGGTCGGTGCCCTCGGCCACCTTGCCGTCGGGGTACACCGTCTGGCCCGAGAGCACCAGCCGCAGCCCGCGGCTGCGCACCCATCGTTGGTATTCCGCCTCGGACTTCTTGCCGTCGGCGGCGTGGTCGAAGCACATCGCCCCCGGGATGGTGACGTTGCTGCCCCAGTTGCGGCGGATGGCGTTGACGACGTCCCAGTAGTCGCCGCTCGGCACCGGGTAGAGGCTCCATTCGAGCGTGTGCGAGGCGCCCGGGTCGAGGCCGAGCTGCGGGTCGGAGACGCCCAGGTCTGGACCGTGGCGAAAGCCCATGCTGTGCACGCGGTAGATGTCGTCCTCGGCCGCCAGCCCGATGGCCAGGTCGTCGTACTGCGCGAAGACCGTCGGGTGCGCGGCGACCCAGGCCACCTGCTGCTCGGCGTAGACCGGCTGCCCGCCCATCCGGCTCGACTGCGGCGGGTCGGTGAGGTGGAGCGCGTTCTCGTAGATCAGCCCCACCAGGGCGGTGCCGGTGTTGGTGATGCGGTCGGTCACCTTCACATGGTCGTCGCGCAGCTCGACACGCCGGTCCACGCGGTAGCCGGTGCCGGTCCAGGCTGCCGAGGCGGGCTTCCCGCCGGCCACCGGCTTCGCGCCGTCGAGGCCGGTCTCGGCCCACTTCCCGGCCGGCTCGCTGGTGCGCGACGCGACCTCCACGGTGCGCTTGCCCACGGTCAGCCGCAGCCCGCCGGTCGCGCCCAGCGCCACGCGCATGGCCACTCGCTGCCGGCCCTTCGGGAAGTACGTCGGCACCGGGCCGTCGGGCGCCGGCTTGACGAGCTCAGCCTCGGGCTTCTGGACCGGCTCGCCGATCTCGATGCTCACGGCGCGCACCACGAGAGTGGTGCCTTGCGCGAGGAGCGGAAGATGGGTGATGGTGACGGTGTTCTCGCCGGCCTTCGCGTAGGGGGTGATGTCCCAGGTGAAGTGGTAGGGGTCGCAGTCGGCGATGCCGAGTGGGAGCGGCGCGGTGCGGAGCTGGTCGGTGAAGTCGGGGGCGTAGACGATTCGCCAGGCGGCGCCGTAGGCCCAGGTGGTGTCCATGCCGCAGCGCATGGTGAACTCGTAGGGCTTGTTGAGCAGGTCGGGCCGCAGCATGTTGCGGCCGTTGACGGCGACGACCATCCAGGGGTTGGAGCCGTCGAGTCCGGGCCAGTCGACGCGGGCGTCCAGCCCCAGCCGCACCTGCTGCCCGGCGGCGATGGCGGGCAGCGTGACGCTGAAGCTGACGGGCGGCTTCTTCGAGTCGATCCGGGCCTCGGGAGTGACCACGACGGCGACGGGCGGGGCTGCGAGGGCGGCGGCGAGGAGCAGAAGTGGGGTGACCATGCGACCATTATGCCCGGCGGCTGAAGCCGCGGCAACCATGCCAAGCCCACCTTCGTGGGCTCTCCGGATTCGGAGTCCGCGTAGGCGGACTTCGCATGGTTGCCGCGGTTTCCAACCGCCGGGAGAGGCCCGCTGCCGAGAGGACCCGGCCACCCCCTCGCCAATCCCGCACCCATGCCCCACCTCTCGCACTCCTTGAAAGCGATCCTCCTCCTCACGACCACCGTCCCGGCCCAGGTCGGCAACGTCTGGCCAAACCCCTCCGCCGAGACCGCCCTGGCCGGCGCGGACGGCGTGGGTCAGGACGCCGGACTGCTCTCCCTCACGCAGCAGACCGCCGACGCCTGGCGCGGGAAGAGCTGCTTCGAGTACCGCTTCACCGCCGGCGCGAGCGGCGCGGCGGCCCTGGTCTTCGGCTCCGGCGAGCCGGCCGTGCCCGTGTCGGCCGAGCAGACGGTGTTCCTCCGCGTCGCCGGCAAAGTAGCCGCGGGGGCGTCGGGCACCGCCCTGGAGCTCCGCGCTCGCTGGCTGGAGGCGGGCGGCCGACTGGTGAGCGAGACCCCGGCGCTGTGCTTCGTCACACCCTCAACGCGCCGCCCGTGGGTGGTGCTCGACGGCTGGGACACCGCTCCGCCGGGCGCGGTCCGGGGCGCGCTCGCGCTCTACGCCGTCAACGCCGCCGGCGAGACCGTGCTCCGCGCCGATGGCGTCCAGGTCGCCCTCGACCCGGCCCGCTTCGTCGGCGGCGAGGACGCTGACGAGCCGGCCGGGGCCATCAACCGGATGCCGAATCCCAGCTTCGAGCGCGGCATGCACGGCTGGCGGAGCGGCAGTGGCGCGGGCGGCACGGTGCACAGCCTCGAGCCCGACCGCACCTGGGCCGCGGCCGGAGCCGCGTCGCTCCACCTGGCGGGTACGGTCTCGGCCGAGCGCAGCTCCTACGTCTCCCTGGTCAGCCAGCCCGTGCCGGTCGTGGGCGGCGAGGAGTACACCCTCCGTGCCACGGTGAACGCCGCCAAGCTGCCGGAGGGCGGCAAGGTCGGCCTCATGCTGGGTTGGCTCGACTCCACCGGCGCCTTCCTCTTTGCCGACAGCCTGGCCGACCAGGCGATTCTGGCGCAGACCGGGGTGCATGCGCTGGAGGTGACCAAGCCGGCGCCGCGCGACGCCGCCTCGGCCGTGGCGGCCGTGGGCACGTCAGGTGGCGCGGCCGGCGACTACGACTACCGCGCCGACGCGTTCCAGCTCCTCGCCGACAGCGGCGCCGCGCCCAGCCGGCCGTTCTGGGTCGGCTTCAACGACCAGCTCCTCAACCGCGGACCCATCACCCTCGCCCAGGACCTGGACTACGACACCCGGCTGGGCGTCAACTGCGTCCGGCTGCCCATCAACCTCTTCCTCAACGACCTCTACCGGCAGGTCTGGCCCGCCCCCGACGCGGCCATCAACCTCGATCCCGTGGCCCCCACCCTCGACGCCTTCTTCAACGCCGGCGTGCGCGTGCTGCTGCTCTCGCCCATCACCCCGTGGATGCTGAAGGACGGCCGCATCGACCCGGCGCGCTACGGCGAGCTGGCGAAGCTGACCGCCGCCTTCGTCCGCCGCTGGCCTCTGATCGTGGCCGTGGAAGCCCACAACGAGCCCAACACGGCGCACTTCTGGCCGCCGGGCGCCGACCCGGTGCTGTTCGTGCGGTTCCTGGAGGCGGTGAAGCGCGAGGTCCAGCAGGCCGACCCTAGCATGCCTGTGCTCGCCCCGACCTGCAACGCGGCGCTGACCAAGGGCCGGAACCTGAGCATCCCGGATTACATGCAGGCGTTCTACCAGGCGGGCGGAGGGAAGTGGTGCGATGCACTGTCCATCCACCCCTACCCCATCGGCGCCTCGTCCGGCTCGGGCACCAACCGCACCCTCGACTTCTGGACCGGCGCCGACGAGTGCATGCGCCAGCTCCGTGCCGTGCGGGAGGCCTTCCAGGACAGCGCCAAGCCGGTCTGGATCACGGAGCTGGGCTCGCCCACCACCGACCCGCCCTACCGGCCGCTGCTCAAGACCGTCACCGAGGAGCAGCAGGCGAGGAGCACCGTCCTGCTCTACGACTGGGCGCGGCGACAAGGGGACGTGCGGTCGATCATCTACCACACCAATGCCGAGCGGGCGGAGAACCGCGAGGGCGACTTCGGCCTGGTGGCGGCGGACGGCAGGCTGAAGCCGTCGTTCGCGGCGCTCCAGGCCGAGTTGCACCGTACGCCGCCGCCCTACTTCGACGGCGACACGCCGGGCTGCCGATGGCTCGGCCCGCCGGGAGCCAGCGCCAGCCTGCGGCCGTAGGGTGGGCTATTGCCCACCAACCCACACGCCGGTGGCGCGACGATGGCGTGCAATAGGGTGTGTCC
>JACPDV010000311.1:6658-21502 GCA_016183835.1 Armatimonadota bacterium | reverse complement strand
CCGTACACCCAGCACCTGCCGCCGGAGCGGACGGGTCTCAGAGGTGGCTGGCCAACGAGATTGCCTCGTCGGCGGACCTCCTCGCAATGACGGTTTGCGCTCTGTCTCGACGTCCGACGTGCACGCTTCGGCGGCCGGCGTGCCGTACCTGCACCCATGCGCCACCGCAGCCCTTGCAGGCCGTATACTGATCCGCCACCGGAGCCACCAGCCATGACGTACTCGTGGGGTCTCCTGCCACTGACGCTGCTCGCCGCCGGTCACGCGGCGGTGCTGACCGACGCCGACGTCCATGCCGGGCGCAAGCCGGCGGTGGGCGACACGGTCGTGCTCAGCGACTTCCGCGCCTGCTTCCCGCGCAGCGCCATCGCCGACACCAGCCAGAAGGGCAAGTGGTGGCTGCGCGGCTACAGCACCGCCGCCGGCAAGCCCGGACACCTGCTCTGCGTCGAGGAGCGGGACAAGGAGCACCCGGAGACCTGCCTGGCGCCGGCGCTGACCTGGCCCCTCCAGCTCAGCGGCACCTACGACATCTGGATCGGCACGTTCCGCCCGCGCTACGGCGGCGGCGTGGACCTCAAGCTCACCCGCGACAAGGTCTACGCCACCATCGACCCGTGGCAGGCCGAGCTGCGCCAGTGGCCGCCGCCGCCCGAGAGCGTGGGCCGGCTGGTGGAGGTGTTCTGGAAGTCCGACACGCTGGACGGGCAGAGCCTGCAACTCCGCCAGCCCCACGGCACGTATCAGAGCCTCTGGTGGGGCCTCTGCAACGCGCACGTGGCCTATGTCAAGCTGGTCCGCCGCGACCCGCGCGAGGCCGCCCGGGAGGAAGCGGCGCGGAGCAAGCTGCCGCGCAAGGGCGTGATCTTCGACCGGGACGGCATGTCGTTCATGTGGATGTGGGGCACCGACGACCTCGACTGCCTGCTCCAGCAGGTCGAGCAGATGCGCTACGCCAACGTCGAGGCGCTCAACTGGTGTCAGGGCACCACCTTCGCCACCAACTTCCCGCACCCCATGTCCACCGGTTTCCGCGGCTACATGGAGCTGAGCGGGCGGCTCGGCGACGCGCGCTACGACCGGGTGGACCGCGGCTTTCGGGCGCGCGGGATCGACGTGCTGCAGCTCCTCGTCGACCGCTGCCACGAGCTGGGGATCAAGCTCTACCTTTCGGAGCGCACCAGCGAGGGCGGGCACAGCGACCAGTCCCGCGCGCACCCCGAGTGGTTCCTCAAGACCACCGCGGCGCGCGGCTGGTCCGCCAACTACGCCCTCCCCGAGGTGCGCGCCTTCGTCCGCGACATGCTGCTCTACACCGCCGAGAACTACGGCATCGACGGGCTGACCGTGGACTTCTCCCGCTGCCGCTACAACTTCGAGCCGGGGGACGAGAAGACCGAGTACATGACCGACCTGCTGCGGCAGCTCCGCGCCGGTCTGGACCGGATCGGCAAGACGCGCGGCCGGCGCCTGGCGCTCAATGCCTCGTTCGTCTGCGGCACCTGGTATGAAGGGCGGACGCCGGAGCAGCAGGGCTTCGACCCGGTCGGCTGGGTGAAGGCGGAACTGGTGGACTGCCTGATGCCCGAGGGCCGCGACGCCGCGAAGTACATCGCCGTCTGCCGCGGCACGAAGACCCGCTGCTACCCGCGCTACAGCAACTTCATGACCTTCGGTGGCGACTCGCTGATGGCCAACCTGCACGACCCGACGGCCGAAGAGGACAAGGCGGACATGACGCCGTACTTCCAGCTCAGCCCGCTGCAGGTGGCGGCCGGCGCGCTGGAATGGTACGACGCCGGCGCGGATGGCATCATGCTGTTCAACCTGAGCGACGCGGGCACCGGCCTGCGCCACCTGCCCGCTCCCGACCTGCTCCGCCGGGAGCTGGCGGCGAAACAGCCCTATGGCCTGCGCGAGGGCGAGCCGGTGGTGTGGGCCGATCGGTGACCCCGGAAAGCGAGCACGGGATGAGCGGACACTCCTCCGCCGGCACGCTGCGTGCCGGCGTGGCGCGCAGCGAAATCACCACCGACGCGGCGGACGCGCAGATCCACGATCCGCTCCACGCCACCGCCCTCGTGCTCGACGACGGCCAGACCCAGGCGGTCATCATCGCCATGGACGTGGTCGCCATCGGCGGGATCGGCGAGGTCTCGGACGACTTCCTGCCGCGGCTGCGCGGCCGGTTCGAGACCGAGTTGGGCCTGCCCGGCAGCCACGTGCTGGTCAACGCTTCCCACACCCACCCGCCCGGCCGCACGCTGTGCGACGACTCCGAGCAGGTGGAGCGCACCTTCGACGCCGTCCGCCGCGCGATGCTGGACATGGTGCCCGTCACCGCCGGCTCGGGCATCGGGCACGAGGACCGCTTCGCCATCAACCGCACCCTCAGGCTGCGCAACGGGAAGAGCTGGACCATCCGCCACGCCAATCCCTGCCCGCCCGACGCCGACGTGTCCGAGCTGGCGCCCATCGACCCCGACATCGGCGTGCTCCGCTTCGACCGGCTCGACGGCAGCCCGCTGGCAGTGATCTTCAACTACGCCTGCCACCCGCTGCTCGGCGTGCCCGGCGGCCGGATCACCGCCAACTACCCCGGTCTGGCCGCCCGGCTGATCGAGGAGCAGCTCGGCGGCGGGGCGATGGCGCTGTTCCTCCAGGGCTGCGGCGGCGACGTCTGCGAGGTGAGCTACAAGGACGTCCATCGGCCGCGAGACGCCAGGCCGGCCGGCGTGCTGCTGGGGCTGAGCACGCTCCGCGCGCTGAGCGAGATCGAGACCTCGGACGCGACCTTGAGCGTGGTCAACCAGCCGCTCGCGCTGCCCCGGCGGGCCGACAGCGACGAGCGCATCGCCGCCCTGCGCGAGGAGCAGGCCGCGCTGCTCGCCACGCTGCGCCACACCAGCCTCAACTTCAAGCGCTTTCTGCCGCTCTACCTGCAGTACGCGCTGGACCCGGACCACCCGGCCGACTACGCCTACCGCTACCTCCACGGCGAGGCCACCGGCAACGCCGAGCTGGACTCGCTGGACGCCGAGAACCGCGCCAACCTCGACAAGTACCTGGCCAACATCCGGGCGATGGAGGTCCTCGCGCGGACCCAGGACGAGATCTGCACCTTCCAGCGGCACCAGGCCATCAACCGCGACTCCGGCGATGACAAGGTGCAGACCGAGGTGCTCGGCATTCGCATCGGCGACTGCGTGCTGGTCTCCTCGCCCGCCGAGCTGCTGGTCGAGGTGGGGCTCAACGTCAAGCGCGCCTCGCCCTACGAGCACACCTTCGTTTCCGCGTACTCCAACGGCTACATTCACTACGGCGCGCCGGCCGCCGACTACGACCGCGGCGGCTACGAGGTCGTCGAGTGCTTCCTGGCGCCGGAATGGCAGGCGCTCTACGAGGCGACGGCGAATGCCGTGATCCGCAGGCTCTGACCCTGGGAGGACCGACCGCATGTTCATCGACATCCACTGCCACGCCTACCGCATCCCGGCGCCCGTCTACTCGTTCTGCACGCCCGACCTGGTGCTCAAGCGCTGGGACATGCTCGGCATCGAGCGGGGCGTGCTCCTGCCCATCGTCAGCCCGGAGATCTACCTCCCCCAGGCCAACGAGGACATCCTCGAGATGGCCGAGCAGTGCGACCGGTTCATCCCGTTCTGCAACATCGACCCGCGCGCGATCACGAACCTGCCCGACGCGCCGCTCGACCGGCTCCTCCGCCACTACAAGGACAAGGGCTGCAAGGGCGTCGGCGAGGTGATGCTCAACTGGCCGGTCAACCACCCCTTCGTCCAGAACCTGTTCAAGCACGCCGAGGCGGTGGGCCTGCCGGTGACGTTCGACGGGTCGGACATCGTGGGCGGCGACTTCGGGCTCTACGACGATCCGGGGCTGCCGCAGCTAGAGCACACCTTGCAGAAGTTCCCGAACCTGACGATGCTCGGCCACGGCCCGGTGTTCTGGAGTGAGATCGCGCCGCTGGCGACCCCCGGCGAACGCAGCTTCGTCTTCCGCCCGGACGGCGGGCAGGTGGGCCGCCTGCCGTCACACCCGGTGACGGAAGAGGGGGTGGTGCCCAAGCTCCTCCGCCGCTACCCGAACCTGCTCGGCGATCTGTCCGACTTCACGGCGTTCAACGCGCTGAACCGCGACCACGAGTATGGCCCGAAGTTCCTCACCGAGTTCCAGGACCGGCTGTTTCACGGCACGGACCTCTGCTTCTTCGACATGCCGGTGCCGCTGCCGGAGCTGCTAATCAACTGGCGCGACAGCGGGAAGATCAGCGAGACGGTGTTCAACAAGGTGGCGCGGGAGAACGCCATCCGGCTGCTGGAGTTGGAGTAGAAGAGCCGATGAAGGCCCTCAGCATCCGCCAGCCGTTCGTCTGGCTGCTGGCCAACGGGCACAAGGACATCGAGAACCGCCGCTGGGGGACGAGGTACCGCGGGCGGTTCCTGATCCACGCGGCGCGGACGCCGGACACAGAGTTCACGCCGCGGCTCCGGCACCTGATCGGGGCGATCCCCGTGCCGGACGAGTTGGACTACGGCGGGATCGTGGGCGTGGCGACGATCATCGACTGCGTGACGGAGTCGGACAGCCCATGGTTCTGCGGGCCGTATGGGTTCGTGATCGTGGACGCGGCGCCGTTGCCGTTCGTGCCGTTGCGGGGCATGTTGGGGTTCTTCGAGGGCGTTGACCCGCTTGTCAAGGGTTGAGTTGAGCTCAGAACTGGCAGGGCGCACTGTACGTGTGGGTGGCCCACTCTTCGCTAGCCAAGTCGCGCCACGCAGTTCGGAGCGGTCCCAAAGGAGTGGTGTCGGACGAACTTGGCGGCGCTGCGGCGCTCGAAGGCATTGACGCAACAGGCCAATGGACACTAACCTTCTATGCGCGACGGAGCAAGCAGTTGCGGGGCGTACCTTCGCCGTGTCGCTGGAGCAGTGATGTCCCAACTTCGTGTTGAGCAAGCCCGTTGGCCTGCGGTGGTGGACAGCATCGACGCGACTGTCGACGCTGAGGGCCTGTTCGCGGTGCTCGACGAACGCCTAGAGCCGTCCGTGTTTTACGTCGCCTTCAGAGGCGATGAACCGTTCGGATGGGATGCGGTCATGACGGATCCCAAGGCCGAACGCGGACTGGCAGAGACGCTTTTCCCAGTGGTCGCCAAGGCCCCCGTCTACTACGCGGATGACCCGGACAGCGGCCTGATCTCCATGGCACCCGAACACCATCGGCAGACGCAGAAGCGCGTTCACGACAAGGCGGCGCGGCGGGCCATTCTTGAAGCACTTGCCCCCGACGCCGCGAGCGACACGAAGTACTGGGTCTCCGCAAGCGCACGTGTTGACGAGTTCGACATCCACGCAGTGCTAGGTCTTCGGCGCAGCATTGTTGAGCATTACGCGGCGCTCACGACAGACGAAGTAGACCGCTTCAGGCTGCCTGTTTCTTTGGTTGATGCGGTGGCGGAGATGCACCTGACAAGGTCCATCGACGCACTGCGGACAGACTTCGCGTTCAGGCCTCGGAACGCCGAGCTCCTGAGGGAAGCCGCCGACTGGCTCGTCGGCGGGGTCTGCCCGCGCGTGAACGGGATGGCATGGGGAGCGCCGCTGTCTAGGTGGCTGAACCAGCTAGCCTCAAGCCCGTACGAACGCAGAGACTCAACCGGACGCCTCTTGCTTGCCCGGCAAGACCACCCCGCGCTGCGCGTAGCAGTGCTCTTCCGCGACCCAGTTCCTCTTCACGCCACCCGCGCGGCCCGCAAGATGCTGGAGACGGCTGCCGGCGAGTTTGCGTTGCTGTGCGACGGGACGCGGGCGTACGGATTGGGGAGCGCAGAAACGACCCCGGTGCCGGGGGATGAGCCCGTGTTCTCCGTCGAGTTCCGCGGACAGGCGGTTTGGGCGCTCCTCGCCGGCCACGCCGAGCTGCTTAGGGTGCGATTCGGCGAACCATCGCTGCCGAAGCCGCTTGTGGACATGGAGAAGATCGCGTCTGACCTCCGCCGCATCTTCACCCTCGCTGGGAGTGACCAAGTCACCAACATCTGCGATCTGGTCAGCTGCGCGATCAACTCCGCGACACATGGCGCTCTGCTGGTAGTTAGCACTATCGCCGAGGACGAGAGTGAGCGGCTGGGCGCGCAGGGCACCCGGATCAGCCCGGCGCCATGTGGTCCTGACCTCATCGCCGCGGGCTGCGCGATTGACGGCGCAGTCCTGCTCGACCAGTCAGGCGTCTGCCACGCAATCGGCGTGATACTGGATGGCGATGCGGTACCTGAAGGCAATCGCGGAAGGGGCGCACGCTACAATTCGGCGGTCCGTTACATCGCACGCACGCATGAATTGGGAGCTGCGGGCGCTGCGATCGTCATCTCGGAAGACGGCACTGTGGATATGGTCCCGGAGCTGCAGCCGCAGATCGGACGGGGGGTGCTGGACGACCTGCTGGGCAAGCTCAGCGCATTGTCGGCGCAAGACGACCCTGATGGAAGGGTGATGGCACGGGTGATCCACCGACTGAATGCGCTCCGGAACTACCTCCGAGAGCCTCTGTGTTCGGAGGTCAACGCGCTCAAGAATACCATCCAAGAACGGATCAACGCGCAGCGCGCCAACGTCTCGGCCGCGACGGGACTCGGCTACATCATCGACGACTACCCGGACTTCGAGCCCTGCGAAGACGTTGACGAAGGCTGCTTCCGTTGAGGCCCAGTTCCTGCGGCGGGCTGCTGCCTGCCACTCCGCACCCGCATGTGCCAGGCGGCGCGAAGTAGCGCGCCCTGCACGCGCGCAAGGCGGGCCACCTACCTGCCAGCGATGTCTGGCTCCGTCGCCAGTTCGCTGCCGTGCATCCAACGCAGTAGCGCCGGAGACAGGCCAACAGCATCGAGTTGCAGCATTCGGCCCGGCATCGACGCATGGTGTGGGCTTACTTCGGCAGCACCCAGCAGGGGGCCCGCCGCCGACACGGAACGACGATGCCGGGAATCCCGCCATGCCCTCGCTCGGGTTGCTCCTCATCGCCGCGTCGTCGCTCCTCGCCCCTGCCCACCGCCGCGTCGAAGTCCACCTCTTCGGCGGCGACCTGACCGCCGGCGCGGCCTTGGCCGACTGGTACCATCGCATCGGGATCACCGACGTCTGGCTCTACCCGCTCCAGGGCGCCTTCCCCCAGGACCAGCGGCCCGAGACCCAGAAGTCGGCGGCCGACATCACCAACGAGGGCACGCTCGCGGCCTACCAGCAACACCGCATCCGTTGCTGGTGGTTCGAGCGGCCCGTGCCCGACATCCTCTACGAGCATGCCCGGCAGCCCGGCAGGCCGGAAGTGCACCTGTGGGACTCGTCGCCCGAGACCGAGGCGCTCTGGGCCGACCTCTGCCGCCGCATCGCCGCCATCTACCCGGGCGTCCGCGAAGCCGGCTTCGCCGGGCTGGTCTACGACAACGAGTCCTACTACAGCTACCAGGGCGACGAGTCCGGCAAGACCAAGCCGTGGGTCTGGGGCGGCCATGCGGAGCAGGTCGGTCCGGACGGCAACTACTACCGCCGCGGGCTGCAGGTCGGCCGGGCGATCCACGCCGTCTGGCCCGGCGCGGAGGTGGTGCAGGTCTACGCCTTCGGCTACCCCGGCGAGCGCTGGTGGTATCAGGGCTTCCAGGATGCCGGCCTGCGGCTGCGCCTGGGCCCGGAGCACACTTACGGCGCCGGGCCGGGCGACCTGGGCGGGGAGTGGTACCAGTCGTGGTGGCAGGGGCGCGACACCAAGGCGACCTGCGACTGGAAGCGCACGCAGTTCCCGTTCGTCGGGTCCAACCAGCAGGTGATCGCCGGGCTGTTCCCCATCGACTTCGGCGCGAAGAAGCCGAACTACCGGGCCGTGCACTTCCGCGAGCAGCTCGCCTCGGCCGCCGACGGCGACCCGGCGGGACCGATCGCCGTGTGGCTCTGGCCGCAGGGGCCGTTCACGCCGGAGTCGTGGCAGGCGATCGCCTACGCGCCGGGCGAGACCGCCGAGGACTACCTCAGCGCGCTGCGGGAGTACAGCCTGGCCGCCGAGCCCTGAGCAGCCCGCTCACGCGCTCAGCGCCATCCCCACGCCCATCCCGCCGCCGACGCAGAGCGTCGCCAGGCCGCGCTTCGTTCGCCCTGACGCGATGCGCTGCGCCAGGTGCGCGACCAGTCTCGCCCCGCTCGCCCCGATGGGGTGCCCGAGCGCGATCGCCCCGCCGTCCTCGTTGACCCGCTCCGGCGGCAGTTGCATCTCGCGGAGGCACGACAGCGTCTGCGCCGCGAAGGCCTCGTTGATCTCGAACGTGTCGAACGCCGCCACGTCGCAGCCGAGCCGGGAGCACAGCTTGCGTGCCGCGTGCACCGGGCCGAGCCCCATCCGCCGCGGGTCGCAGCCCACCGCCACTGCCGCCTCGATCCGCGCCAGCGGCGGCCAGCCCTCGTGCTCCGCCACGGCCGCGGAGCAGACCAGCAGCATCGCCGCACCGTCGTTGATCCCCGAGGCGTTTCCCGCCGTCACCGTGCCGTCCGCGCGGAACGACGGCGTGAGCGAGGCCAGCCTTTCCGGCGATGTCTCGGGCCGCGGGTGCTCATCGGCGCTCAGCTTGCCGGCCGGCACTAGCTCCGCAGCGAAGGCGCCCGCGGCGTGCGCCGCGGCGTAGCGCTGCTGGCTGAGCACGGCGTAGGCGTCCTGCTCCGTGCGGGTGATGCCGAACTGCTCCGCCAGGCGCTCGGAGGTGACCGCCATGTGTTCGCCGATGTAGCCGTCCACCAGCCCGTCGCGGAGCACGGCGTCCACCAGCTTCCCGTCGCCCAGCCGGTAGCCGCTCCGCGCGCGCTCCAGCAGATACGGGGCGTTGCTCATCGACTCGGTCCCGCCGCAGAGCACCACCTCCGCCTCGCCGAGCCGGACCGCCTGCGCCGCGAGAGCCACGCTGTGCAGCCCGGAGCCGCACATCAGGTTGACCGTGAAGGCCGGCGCGGACTCGGGCAGTCCCAGCCGCAGGGCCACCTGCCGGGCGACGTTCATCCCCTGCCCGGCGCCGAGCACGTTGCCCAGCACGAGCAGGTCGACGCGCGCCGGATCGAGCCCCTCCAGCGCCGCCGTACCCGCCGCGACGGCCAGGTCGGCCGCCGACAGCTCCGCCAGCCCGCCGAGGAACCGCCCGAACGGCGTTCGCCTCGCCCGCACGATCACCACGTCCACATTGTCACCTTTGCCCTTGGCCGGATCGACCGGAGAGGTGGATCAACAGATGACGCAGATGGACACAGATGATTCGGGAGTCCAGGGCACTACCGGACCATCCTCGGATCATCTGCGCTAATCTGCGTCATCTGTTGATCCATCCCCGGGTCTTCTGTGCTTCTCCGCGTCACAGCCCCCGCCGCAGCACCGCGAAGCGCCGCGTCTCGGTGAACCCGAACCGCGTGTAGACCCGCGCCGCCGTCTCGTCGCTGGTCCACAGCACCCAGGCATGGTGCAGCCCGCGCGCGCGCATCGTCTCCAGCGCCGTCGCGAGCAGCACCGTGCCGATCCCCTGCCCCTGCCGCTCGGCGCGAACCCCGAACGGCCCGAAGTGCTCGCCCCCGAACTGGCAGTAGCCGAGCAGCGCGTCGCCCTCCGCCGCCACCGTCACCTGGTCATACCCCGCCAGCCCGCGCGCCGCGTCGCTGAGCAGCTCCCGCGCGTGCCGCACCCAGTCGGGCGGCATCTGCTCGGCCAGGAACGCCAGGAACGCAGGCGTCTCGGCCGGCGCCAGCGCGCGCACGACGACGCCCTGACCGGCCAGCCTCGCCCGCCGCTCGCGGTACGGACCGAAGTCGAAGGTCACCAGGTTCGCGTCCATGCTCAGCGGCCGCGAGACGACCTCGAAGCCGCGCTTCTCGAGGAACGCCAGCCCTTCGGCATACGCCTTCACATCCACACCGGGGACGAAGTAGCAAGGCACGTAGGGCGCGATGCTCACGCTCGTCCGCCCAGCCTCGCGGAACAGCTCCAGCGCCTCGCCGAGCAGCCTTCCGCCGACGCCCTGCCGCCGCGCCTCGGGCCGCACGCCGAAGGCCGTGATCCAGCCGCGCTCAGGCTCCAGGCCCACGCCGGGGAACGGCTCGCGCCGGATCAGGGCCAACAGAAACCCGAGCAGCTCGCCGTCGCGCTGGGCCAGCAGCAGCCAGTCGGCGTGGAAGCTCGGGTCGCAGAAGACCTTGCGCCGCAGCGTGCCGGCGTCCACCGCGTCGAGCGGCAGGGCGGCCGACCACAGGGCGAGCAGCGCCGCCTCGTCCGCGGGGCGGTAGCCGCGGATCACCACCTCGCTCAGCGCGCTCACCTGGTGAGGCTCACCGCGAACCAGCCCTGCAGCCGGTCGCCGGGCCGGATCACGATGGGCCCCATGCGGCAGTCGGTGATCAGGTGGAGCCACACGCCGTCCGGGTCGAGACAGGCGCGCACGTGCCGGTCCACTTGCGCGTGGAGCGTCACCCCGCCGTGCGGGCCGCCGAGGGTGGCCTCGCGGACGTTGAACTTGATCCCGCGGAAGTCGTTGGTACCCAGCTCGGTCTGGTCGAGCGCCCACGGCCAGTGCGGCGTGCGGCCCTCCGGCTGGTCCGGCCAACGCGCGTCGCGGCGGGCCGACGCGCGGCCCAGCGCGCGGCTGATGTCGTCCTCGTCCGACGGCCCCCACTCCGACCAGCGCCGCCAGTTCAGCACATTGTCGTCGGGCCGCAGGAGCAGCTTCAGCCCCACCTCCCGGGCGTGCAGCTCGGGCCCGGCGTACGCGTAGTCGTAGCTCAGCCGTCCCACGCCGCGGCGGTCGAGGAGCCAGGTCACCGTGCCCTCGAAGCCGTCGTAGCGGTCCGTCACCGCGATCTCGAGCCCTTCGCGCCGCTCGGCCAGATTCACCGCCACGACCTGCCGCGTGGCCGGGTCGGGGAGCAGGGCGTAGCGCGGCGCGCCGGGGTTCAGATCGCCGTAGTCGTAGCGGGAGACGTGCAGTTGCGGCAGGCGGCGGAGCGGCGTGCTCCCCGCGTCGAGCGCGCCGGTGGTGCGATCGAGCGTGAGTGTGAAGCCCTCGCCGGCGAGTGTGGTTCGCGCGCCCTCGTCGTGCCGCAGCGGCGGGCCGGCGTCCGGCTCGGCCAGTTCCGGTTCGGGCCGCTCGCCGAGCGTGATCTCCGCGCTGTTGACCAGCACGCCATCGCGTTCCGCCCGCACCAGGATCGTGTCGCCCGGCCGCGTCCCGCCGGGCACCGGCAGCTCGATCACGCCGGCGGCGCCCGGGGCGAGCTGAGGATGCAGCGTGCCGCGCTGCGAGCCGATCGACCACGTGAAGCGCAGCTCCGCGAAGTCGGTGAAGCTGTAGCGGTTCTCCATCGGCAGGCGGACGCTGCGCTGCCCCGGGGCGAACGGCACGTGGCGGGTGACGAACCAGACCGGGCTGAAGATCTGCCGGGCCAGGAACCACTCGGGCTTCGGCCGGCGCCAGGCGTCCATCAGGCCCCAGTAGCCGTGGTGCCAGGAGTAGCCGGCGTGCGTGCCGTCGGCGAAGTAGAAGGAGTCGTCGATGGCCGCCCAGATGCTGCCCCCGACCACCCGGTCGGAGTGGGCGATGTCGCTCCAGGTGCCGGGCCGCGCGCCGGGGAGCATCATCGGCTGCGCGTAGCTCAGAGCGCAGTGCTCCGCCCAGGCGGAGGCGGGCTCGGCCTGGCCCATGCCCCACAGCTCGCGCAAGCCCGGGTTCACCCGCACGTCGGTCTGCTCGTGGCACACCGGGAACCAGTATTCGTCCAGGATCAGCGGCCGCGGGTCGTCGACCAGGAGCGCGTCGTAGGGATAGCCGGGATAGTGCAGGTTGGCGATGTCAACGCAGCGCGACGCCTCTTCGCGGCTGAAGGCGTGGTTGAAGGTGGTCGGGTGCGTGGCATCCAGCTCCTTGACCATCCGGTCGGCCAGCTCGAAGACCGGGTTGAAGGCCGACTCGTTGGCCAGCGACCAGTGCAGCACGCTGGGGTGATCGGCGCAGAAGTCGACCATCGCGGCGGTGGGGGTAAGCACCTCGCGGGCGTACTCGACCTCCTCGGTGGCGGAAACCCAGCAGAAGGGCGCCTCCACCTCGACGTAGATCCCCTGTCGATCGGCGGCCTCGAGCAGCTCCTCGGTCGGCGGGTAGTGAGAGGTGCGGAGGTAGTTGAGGTTGGCCCCGCGCATCAGGCGGATGTCCTCCTCAGCGTGGCGGGCGGTGTCGGCGCGGCCGGTGAGGGGGTCGATCTCGTGGTGGCAGGCGCCGGCGAGCTTGATCCGCCGACCGTTGAGGTAGAGCTGCCGGCCGCGCACCTCGATGCGCTTGAAGCCGACTCGGCGTGTGACGCGCTCCAGCAGGCGGTCGCCCTGCTTCAGGTCGAGGGCCAGCTCGTAGAGGTGCGGAGACTCGGCGGTCCAGGGCCGGACGTGGGGAAGGCGGAGGGCGCCGCGCGCGACCACCGGCTCCGTTCCGCCGGTAGGGGCGGGGTCTCCCCGCCCTCCGGCCGTGGCGGTTTCGGTGCGGCCGGTGTCGGGACGGCCGGTGTCGTGGCCGGCGGATGGGCGGGGAGACCCCGCCCCTACCGGGAACTCGGCGGCGAGGGGATGCGTGAGTCCTGGGCCGCTGAGCGCGAAAGCCAGGCGCAGCCCGTCGGCCGCGCCGTCCACGGCGGCCTCGACGTCCAGTTCGCCAGTCTGGTATGCATCATCCAGCCCAGCGGCGAGCCGCAGGCTGCGCACGTGGACCGCCGGCAGGGCGAACAGCCGCACCTTGCGCGGGATCCCGCCGAGGCTGTGGAAGGCGTAGCCGCTGGCGATGGAGAGCCGCTCGGAGGGCGTGTCCACCAGCAGCTCCAGGTCGAGCCGGTTGGTCTCCCCCGGCTTCGCCGCGGCGGTCACGTCGAGCTCCACCGGCGTGAAGAGGTGGTCGCTGTGACCGACCAGCGTGCCGTTGAGCCGGTAGTCGGCCGAGCCGTGGACGGCGTCGAAGCGCAGGATCAGCCGCTGCCCGGCCCACGCGGCGGGGACGGCAAACTCGGTCGCCAGCGCCACCGGCTTGTCCGGCGGCAGGTCGTGGCCCTGCTGCTTGAACTGCCCCGGCACGTGGAACGGCTGCCACGTTGCGGCGCCTTGCGGTCGGAGCCGCCACGCCCCGTCGAGACTCAGCTCGCACTGCCGCAGCCCGCCCACCCGGTCGGGCACCGGGCGGTAGCGGAGCGGCTCGAAGCGGCTCTCCCCGGCGCGCAGCGTGGCCACGGCCTCCGCACCGGCGAAGAGGGCCATCACCCTTGCCTCGGCGTCGTCCGGCACGCCCGTCAGCAGCTTCGACTCGAAGGTGAAGCGGCCGTCCTGTCCCGTGGTGGCCGCCGCCAGCCGCTTGCCGCCGGCCTCCAGCGTGACCTCGGCGCCGGGCTGCGGGTCGCAGACCAGGTCGTAGACGCGGCCTGAGAGCCCGGTGTAGGGCGCCGCGCCGGCCCGCAGATAGAGCACCTTGGGCGAGGGCCGCGGCGCCCACAGCTCGACCATCGACACCACCACGTTGACCTGCGCCTCGAGCTTGCACGAGAGGACCAGCGTGCCGTCGCGATGCGCCGCGGGCGGAATGCGGAAGAGCAGGCGCTCCACACCGCCCTTCGGCAGCGGATGCGGCCCGTGGAGGCGGAAGTCGCCGGCCCACAGGCTCTGCACCCGGTTGTTGAAGGGCTCATTGGCGTAGGTCACGGCGATCGCGTAGGGTACCTGCGGGTCGAGGCCGTTGTAGCGCAGGTCGAGGTGCTGCCAGTCCCAGGCCACGCTGCGCGCCTTGTCGTCGCCGGCGGGCACCTCGTTGGCCCCGAAGGTGTGGATGTCGCCGCCCACCACGTGCGGTTGCAGGCCGGGCACCCCGCCGTCGTCGCAGGCCTGGAGGTGATAGTCGGGCGGCAGGGCGTCGAGATGCCAGTCATCGTCGGGCGCGGAGACGCCGGACAGGAGCAGGGCCGTGATGAGCATCAAGGGCGGAATCCCGGGCGCCGCGGCAGTTCGCGGGCGGCAAGGTGCATTCCTGCCCGGCGGGAGGGAAGGACGTGGCGGGGCCGAACCTGAGTGACGTAGGAAGACCACGATGTCCCGTCTCACGCTCCTCCCCACGGTCGCCGCGCTCGCTCTGACCGCCCCGGCGCTCCCGGCAGTCACCCTCCACGTCGCGCTCCAGGGCAACGACGCCAACCCGGGCACCCGCGCCAAGCCCTACGCCACCCTCGAGCGGGCGCGCGACGCCGTGCGCAAGCTGCCGCGCAGCGGGCCGACTGCCGTCGAGCTGGCCGGCGGGATCTACGAGCTAAAGCAACCGATCGAGTTCGCCTCCGCCGACTCCGGCACCGCCGAGGCGCCGATCGAGTACCGCGCTCGAAAGGGCGAAGCAGTCCGGATCGCAGGCGGCAAGACCGTCACCGGCTGGCAACCCGTGGCGGACCCGGCGATCCTGGCCAGGCTCGATCCGGCGGCCCGCGGCAAGGTGCAGCAGGCCGACCTGAAGGCGCTCGGCGTCACCGACCTCCAGGGCATCAACAGCCCGCAGAGCTACCAGTCCGACCCCGGGCTCGAGCTCTTCTTCCGCGACCGGCCGATGACCCTGGCGCGCTACCCGAACACCGGCTACCTCCACATCGCCGCGGCGCTCGACGAGAACGGCGCGCCGAAGACGGGCATCGTCACCACCCCCGACGGCCGGTTCGTCTGCGACGACCCGCGGCCGGCGCAGTGGACCGGAGAGCCGGGCGCCTGGCTCCACGGCTTCTGGGTCTGGGACTGGGCCGACGT
>JACPDV010000311.1:0-6610 GCA_016183835.1 Armatimonadota bacterium | reverse complement strand
GGACCCCGCGGCCAAGACCATCAGCTTCCCCACCGCGCCGGGACGAACCTACGGGGTGCGGGCCAACCAGTGGTTCTACGCCGAGAACCTGCTCTGCGAGCTGGACGCGCCGGGCGAGTGGTACCTCGACCGCGACACGTCGATCCTCTACTTCTGGCCGCCCGACAAGCTAAGTGCCGGGCGCGTGATGGTCTCGGTGGTGCGCGACCCGTTCCGGCTGGAGGGCGTCTCGAACGTCACCTTCCGCGGGCTGACGGTCGAGACCGCGCGCGGCACCGGGTTCGTGATCCAGGGCGGCGACAACGTGCGCGTGGTGGCCTGCACCTTCCGCAACCTGGGCAACTGGGCGGTGAAGGTGCGCGGCGGCACGCGCCACGGCGTGGTCGGCTGCGACATCTACGCGATGGGGCAGGGCGGCATCCACCTCGACGGCGGCGACCGCAAGACCCTTACGCCCGCCGGCCACTACGCCGAGAACAACCACATCCACCACACCTCGCGCTGGGACCCGGTCTACCAGCAGGGCATCGCCCTCCGCGGCGTGGGCAACCGCGCCGTCCACAACCTGATCGACAACGTGCCCCACATCGCCATCGGCTTCGCCGACAACGACATGACCATCGAGTACAACGAGATCCACAGCGCCGTCTTCCAGTCCAACGACGCCGGCGCCGTCTACACCTCGCCGCCCGACGAGACCTGGTCCATGCGCGGGCACAAGATCCGCTTCAACTACCTGCACAACATCCACGGCTTCGAGGGCCGCGGCTGTCTCGGCGTCTACCTCGACGACTGCTTCTCCTCGGCCGACATCTCGGGCAACGTCTTCTACGACGTGGCCACGGCGATCCTGATCGGAGGCGGGCGCGACAACCCGATCACCAACAACCTGTTCGTCGACTGCCGGCAGGCGTTCAGCATCGACGCTCGCGGGCTGGGCTGGGCCAGTAGCGTGGGCGGCTTCGCCACGCAGGAGCTGCTCGACTTCAACTACAAGCAGCCGCCGTGGTCCACTCGCTACCCCGAGCTGCTCGGCATCCTGGAGGACGAGCCGCTGGCGCCGAAGGGCAACGTGGTGGCGCGCAACGTCTGCTGGGGCACCAAGTGGGGGTGGACCGAGCCGAAGGCGCTGCCGCTGGTCAAGTTCCAAGACAACCTGATCGACCAGGACCCGCGCTTCGCCGGCCAGCCGCCGAAGAGCTTCCGCCTCGCCGCCGACTCGCCCGCGCTCAAGCTGGGCGTGCAGCAGGTGCCGTTCGACAAGATCGGCGTGTACCGCAGCTCTGACCGGGCCTCCTGGCCGGTGACCTCCGAGCTGCGCCGCGACCCGGCCCCGCCGCCACCCAAGCCCAAGCCCGTGCGCACCGGTCCGGCGCCGGTGTTCGACATTCCGCGCCGGCAGGCGGCGATCACGGTGGACGGCCGGCTCGACGCGGCGGAGTGGCTCGGGCTGGACGCGGCCAAGGGCGTGGCCCTGGCGGAGGGTGTGGACGGGGAGAAGGTGGCGCTCCCCAGCCGCGCCTGGCTGACCTGGGACGACCAGGCGCTCTACGTCGCGTTCGACAACCAGGTCTCCAAGACGATCCCGATGGGGATGGAGGACGCCTGGGGCGGGAACGACGCGGTGGAAGTCGCCATCAGCGACGCGGTCCTGGGAGCGAAGGCGCCGATCCTGGTGCTGCGCGGCTTCGCCAATGGCACGTTCACGTCCAGCGACGAGGCGGGCGCGCCGGCGGAGGTTGTGATGCGGGCCGGGACCGGGGTGCAGTACAAGGCCAAGGTGGTGGAGCCGGGCCGCTGGACCGCGGAGCTGCGGATCCCGTTCAGTTCGCTGGGCCTCACGCCGGCGGCCGGTCCGCGCTACCCGTTCAACCTGTCGGTGCGGAAGCAGGGTGACGACGCGTGGGTGGAGTGGCGCGGGACGGGCAACTGCACCTGGTACCTGCCGGGCGGCGGATTCGTGCGCTTCGTGCGATGAGGCGATCGGCGCCGAGATCCGGCCCCCTCTCCCGCCGGGAGAGGGCTGGGGTGAGGGCAGACGGGCGGCTGCGCATGGCAACCTTGGCCCTCACCCCAACCCTCTCCCGGCAGGAGAGGGGGCCGGATGGCGACTGGATCAGTGCACCGTGCGCCGCACCGTGAACGGCACCTCCACGGCCGCCGGCTCGGGCTTCGCCAGCGGCAGCGAGTCCTCCGTCCACGACATGCGGTAGCGCGTCCGGGTCCCTTCGGCCACCAGCCTGAGCACCGCCGGGCCGTCCGGCACGCGGGCCAGGTCCACCTCGGCGTGGTCGCCGGTCGTCACCCGCGCCGCCGGCTTGCCGTTCAGTTCCACCCGGTAGACCGCCGCCGGCGCGCCGGCGGTCACCCAGCGCACCGTGAGGCGGTCGCCGGTCACCACCTGGCTGCGCAACGGCTGCGACACCGCGAGCACCGTGGTCTCCGGCGTCGGCTGCCGGTAGAGGTCCACCAGCGCGCGGAGCAGGTTGAGGTAGAAGTAGCCCCACCCGCCGGTGCCGCGGTAGGCCGGCGCGGTGAGCGAAGTGGGCTCGAGGTCGTCGCTCAGCGCCGGGCTGTAGATGTCCACGTAGACCGGCGGCTGCCCCACCGGCTGCCCTTCCGCCTGACCGGCGAACTCCTGGAACTGGTGTACCTGCAGGAACGCCGGGCGCCGCTCGAGTGCGTGGCGCCAGTCCTCGATGAAGGTTGCCCCGTTGCGCCGCCCGCGCGCGTCCGCCGCCAGCCAGCCGCCCGGCCCGAAGCTGCCGATGCAGACCGTCATCCCCTCGGCCTGGCCGTCCTTCATCGTCACCGACGGCTCCTGGTGGTCCATCCAGCTCCAGTGGCCCAGCTCGTGAGTGCGCGTGTGGTCCTGCTGTGCGCCCTGGTAGCGCACCGTGAAGCGCCGGTCCAGCGTGATCTTGTCGTGCACGTAGGTGGCGCCGCAGTCGAGCGCCAGGATCAGCGGCTTGCCCTCGAACTCCTGCCAGAGACCCTTGTAGGCCGGGTTGGTCACGTATTCCCGCCAGATGAAGTCGAGCTGCGCGTCCGCCACCCGCGGGCCCTCCGGACGCTCGTAGTCGATCCCGGTGAGGAACGACATCCGCGGCACCACGCAGCCCTCGGCGCGCATCTTCGCCATCTCGCGGAGCATCACGTGGCTGGCCTGGATCAGCTCCTGCGTGCCGACACCGGGCGCCCATTCCTTGGCGTTCCAAATGTTGTTGGACCAGTCGGCGATGACGCAGTCCACGCCCGATTCGATGAACCAGATCAGGTGCTGCCGCGCCACCTCGGGGAGCATCGAGTCGTAGAAGCCCATCACCGGCACGGCCTGCGCCGTCTGCCACCAGCAGTTGTGCGGCGTGAACCACTCCTCCCACTGCATCGCGATCAGGTGCGCCGGATCGGCCGGCGGGCGCTGGAGTGCGCGGCGCTGCACGATCACGGTGACCGGCTTCGAGACGACAGCCCCGGCGGGGAGCGGCGTGCCGGCGATCAGGGTGCGGGTGTCCGGCACGCTGGGCCACGGCACCGGCACGGTGACGTTGGCATCGGCGCGGGCGAGCGCCAGAGCCGGCTCGCCGCTGGCGGCACGCTCGGGCCAGCCGGGCGGCTGAGCCAGGAACCCGCGCCAGGTGTCGTCCGTGAGGATGGTCTGGGTGCCCCGCGGCGTGGTCACGGTCAGGCGGAGGATGAACCCGGCCGGCCCGAAGCCGTTCCGCGCCTCGGCGGAGAGCACGTTCTCGCCGGCCCGGAAGCTGCCGGCGTCGAGGCGGAGCGGGGCGCAGTCATGCCAGCCGCCCTTGTCGCTGAGCTTGCGTCCGTTGAGCCAGACGGTGGAGCCGTCGTCCACGGCCACCCACAGCTCGCCCGCCGACGCCGGCGCGGGGAGGGTGAACGCGCGCTGGAGGTAGACCGTCTGCTGGTCCTTGGGCCTGCCGGCCCAAATCCACCAGTCGTCGGGCTGACCGGGCAGGGCTCGCGCCTGGACCTGGATGGCCGCAGTGCCCGGCGTGGGGAGTGGCAGGTGCCACGTTGCGCGGCCGGCAGCGTCGGCGATTTCGTGCGGCCCCCACCGCCGGCCGTTGACGTACGGCAAGAGCTGCATCCTGGCGGCGGGCGTGCTGTCGGGCCGGATGGCCCGGGCGGTGACGGTCACGGTGCGGCCCATGCCCACGCGGGTGCGGTCTACCTTGACGATGACGGTACCGGGCGGCGGGGCGAGCAGCAGCAGGGCGACCAGGGCGCACATGGGCCTTCGCTCCTCGGCGTGCGAACCGGAGCCTGCCTTCCGCGAGGCGGCATGACATCCTCTCCCGCGACCAGCCTGCCGGAGGAGGGCCGGAGCGCCGTGTCGAACCCAGCGGCCAGCATCGGGACTACCCGCAAGGAGCCATCCGCCGTGAGCGCCATCCGCCTCGCCGACAGCCAACCCCACGTCGCCAAAGCACCCACCATCGGCGTCTTCGCCACCAGCGACCCGCGCATCGACGCCGAGTCGCGACAGCGCTGCCAGAACATCTGCGCCATGACCGCGGACATCCTCGCCGGGCGGGTCAGGCTGCCGGACGGCTCGCCCGTCAAGGTCGTGTGGAGCCCCATCCTGATCGACGGCGAGAAGCAGGCCGACCAGGTGGCACGGCAGTTCGAGGCCGAAGGCGTCAACATCCTCGTCGGCGTGCCCGACACCTGGGCCTTCCCGCAGCTCACCCTGATCTCGCTCCTTGCGCACTTCCCCAAGGACATCCCGCTCAACCTGACCTGCGGCAACAGCGGGCCGAAGCCGGGGGTGGTCTACGTCCACGCGGCCAACGGCGCGGTGACGCAGTACGGCAAGCTCTCCCACATCAACGTCGGCACCTGGCCCGACACCGGCGCCAACCCGCAGATGACCCCCGCCACCGCCGAAGCGCTGGTGGATTGGTGCTACGCCGCGGTGACCAAGGTGGGGCTCAAGGGCCGCCGCGTGGTGATCTTCGGCCACGACAGCATGGGCATGGAGACGGCGCTGATGCACGTCATCCCCACGCGCAACCTGCTGGGGATCGAGATCACGCGGCTCGACATGAAGCTCCTCGCCGACATGCTCGCCAAGCAGGCCTACAGCGTGGACGAGCGCAAGGCCCTGCGCGCGTGGCTGGAGGCCAAGTCCGGCGGCGTCGAGCTGCGCGACGATGCCGACAGCGCGCGGTTCGACCAGAGCCTGGCGATGTACCTGATCGTCCGCGACGTGATGGCCGACCTCAACGCGGTGGGCGGTGGGTTCATGAGCCAGCTCGAGTGGGGCAGCGATCCGCGCGGCCTGCCGCTGCCGGTCGCCGACGCGATGGAGTCGCTGTTCAACAGCACGTTCGACCACAACGGCCCGAAGCCGGCTCTCCCCTATGCCACCGAGGCGGACATGCAGGGCCTGCTCACCATGCTCTACTTCACCTGGCTGTCGGGCGGCAACCCCCCACTGTTCATGGACTTTCGCAAGGTCTGGGAGCCGTGGGAGATCAACGCCAAGGCGGAGGAGCTGGGCCTGGGCGCGGTGGGGCGCGACGCGCTATGGCGGCAGAAGGGCCTGGTGGACGGCGACAACAGCGGCAGCGCGTCGTTCAACTGGGCGAGCAAGCCGGGTGCGTCGGCGGACGAGTGCCTGCGCGGGGTGACCTTTCCGCTGGCGGACCCGGGATACTTCCCCGGCGGCGGCAACTCGGTGACGTTCACCTCGCCCGGCGGCATCGAGGGCATCGCCGCGCGCCTGAGCTACAGCGCCGAGCAGGGGCTGTTCTCGCTCCTGTGGGACGAGGCCTGCACGGTGGACCTGCCGGCGGCGCTGGCACAGGCGGTGGCGAACACCTCCACACCCACCTGGCCGCACACCTGGGTGGTGCCGAAGTACGCCACGATGGGCGAATACAAGCAGTTCGCACCGGCCAACCACTTCCACATGACGTGGGGCCTGAAGCCGGCGGTCCTGGAGTACTGGCTCGACCTGGCGAATGTGCTCTCCCTGACGCCGTGGCAGGCGCGGCCCGGTTACATCGAAGGCGTCGACCGACCGCAGCCGCTCTTGCACCTGCTCAACGGCGGGGAGCTGGCGACGAAGCTGAAGATGGCGGGGCGGTAGCGCTGTCGCCGTTGCGCTCGGGCTCGGGTCGGTGGTATACCCTCTCTCCGTACGGAGGCCCGCCATGCTGCCGCTGCTCGCCGTCGCCCTCCAGACCGTCGCCGCCCCGCCCGCCAGCTACTCCGGCCAGTTCTACGCCGGGACCGGCGACGTGGACTTCCTGCGGCTCCTCGACACCTCCCGCCGGGTCTTCTCCTGCGATCCCGAGCTGCAGTCGCTCGCCATGTTCTACACGCCCGCCTGGAACGGCTTTGTGGAAGGGCCGACCTGGGGCGCGTGGTGGATCCAGAACAGCTATGGCCCCACGTACTGCGAGCTGCCCTTCATCGACGAGCCCTACACCACCTTCCTTCAGAACTCGCAGGACCTGTGGTTCGACCAGATGGGCGACGGGCAGCGCAAGGGCTTCAAGGACTGGATCGCGCCCGACGGCTGCCTTTGCGACGCCGCCGCGCCCGGCTGGATCGTCTACCGCCAGGGCGACGGGCGCGT
>JACPDV010000303.1 GCA_016183835.1 Armatimonadota bacterium | reverse complement strand
GCTCCTCGTCCAGCTCGCCGCTGAGCACGCGCTCGCGGAGCTGGGCGCGCCGCCCGTCGCGGGTGGCCGAATCGAGCGGCGGCGGCTTGACCTGGTCGCGGTCGGGCTTGCCGGTCGCCTGCTGCATCATCTCGTGCACGGCGCGGAGGTGTGGCGGCACGTCGCTCGGCTCCGCCGCCGGCCGGGTCTCGGGCGCCAGCGCGTCCACCACTCGCTCCACCGCACGCCGCCGCGCCTCGGCCTGCACCTCGGCGAAACGCTCCTCCTCCACCATCCGGATCGCCGCGTCGGTGATGTCGCGCACCATGCTCTCGACATACCGCCCGACATAGCCCACCTCGGTGAACTTGGTCGCCTCGACCTTGACGAACGGCGCCTGCGCGAGCCGCGCCAGCCGCCGCGCGATCTCGGTCTTGCCCACGCCGGTGGCGCCGATCATGAGGATGTTCTTGGGGATCACCTCTTCGGCCACCTCGGGCGGGAGCGCGCGGCGGCGGTAGCGATTGCGCAGCGCGATCGCCACCGACCGTTTGGCCGCCCGCTGCCCGACAATGTGCCGGTCGAGCTGCGCCACGATCTCAGTAGGTGTCAAAGCTCCCTGCATCCTGCAAGCTCCCGTCCCAGCGCTCGGCCACGGCGTCGGCCAGCGCGGGGAGCACTTCGGCCACGTCGCCGCGGAGCACCGCCGCCGCCTCACGGTCGAGCGGCGTCGGTTCACGGTTGACGATGATCACGGCGCCGCCGCCGTTGAGCGTCTCGAGGGGCACCGCCGCGGCGGGATAGACCACCAGCGACGTGCCGACACAGAGGCAGACGTCGGCGAACTGGGCCGAGGCCGCCGCCTTCATCAACGTTTGGCGCGGCAGGTTCTCGCCGAACAGCACCACGTCGGGCTTGATCACGGCGCCGCAGTCCGCACAGACCGGCAGCTCTTCGTCCGCCACGAGCCGCTCGAGCAGCGGCCGGAAGGCGACCCGCTTGCGGCAGGCCAGGCAGGCCCCTCCGCGCAGGTTGCCGTGCAACTCGTAGACGGTGCGCGAGCCGGCGGCCTGGTGGAGCGAGTCGATGTTCTGGGTGATCACCGCCGTCAAGACGCCCATCTGCTCCAGCCTGGCAAGGGCGACGTGCGCGGGGTTCGGCCGGGCGACCAGCAGGGCACGGCCGAGGGCGGCGTAGGCGGTGTAGAAGGGCGCCGGGTCGCGCCGGAAGGCCTCGATGTTGGCCACCGCCATGGGATCGTAGTTCTCCCACACGCCGGTGTTGGCGCTGCGGTAGTCCGGGATACCGGAAGGCACGCTGATCCCCGCACCGGTGAGGGCGACGGTGCGGACGGCGCGGGCGATGAAGTCGGCGGCGCGAGCGAGGTCCACGTCAGGCCCCCGCGCCTTGCCGGGCAACCGGTAGGGGCGACCGGCAGGTCGCCCGTCTGCCGGACACGCGGCCTACCGACCGGCAGGGCGACCTGCCGGTCGCCCCTACCGGGGCTCGCGGTGATCGTTCGTGGTTGCGTGCGGTCATGCGCTGGTGACCTCTCCGCCCAACGTCTCGACCGTAAGCTGCTCATTGGTGTAAACGCACAACCCCGCCGCGATTCGCAGCGCCTCCTCGCAGATCGACCGGGCGTCGAGTTCGGTGTGGCGGAGCAGCGCCCGCGCGGCCGCCAGCGCGAAGTTGCCGCCCGAACCGATCGCGATCGCGTCGTCCTCCGGCTCGATCACGTCGCCGGTGCCCGAGATCAGCAGCAGGGTGTCGCGGTCGGCCACCACCAGCATGGCCGAGAGCTGCCGCAGGAACTTGTCGGTGCGCCACTCCTTGGCCAGCTCCACCGCCGCCTTGCGGAGGCTCCCGCGGCTTTCGTCGAGCTTGGCGCGGAAGCGGTCGAGGAGGGTCATGGCGTCGGCCACGGAGCCGGCGAACCCGGCCAGCACGCGGCCGTCCGCCAGGGCCTGCACCTTGCGTGCGGCCGACTTGAGGATGGTGTCCTGCACCGACACCTGCCCGTCGCCGCCGAGCGCAACCTGCCCGTGGCGGCGGACGGCGAGGATGGTGGTGCCGTGGAACTCTGGGGGCTTGCCCATGGTCACTCCCCGGCGCGCGGGTGGGCGAGGTCGTAGACCCGGCGGAGACGGGTGGCGGAAACGTGGGTGTAGATCTGTGTGGTGGAGAGGCTCTCGTGGCCGAGCAGCTCCTGCACCACGCGCAGGTCGGCGTCGCGGTCGAGCAGGTGCGTGGCGCACGAGTGCCGCAGCGTGTGGGGGGACAGGTCGGCGTTCAGCCCGGCGTCGCGGCAGGCGGCCTTGAAGATCGCGAGCACGCGCTGCCGGCTGAGCCGCTGCCCGCGCGTGCCGAGGAAGAGCGCTTTCGGGTCCGTCAGCTCGGCGACCAGCTTGCCCAGTTCGGGCCGGCCCTGCTCCAGGTAGAGCCGCAGCGCGGCGGCAGCCACGTCGCCGAAGGGCACCTGCCGCTCCTTGCTCCGCTTGCCCAGCACGCGCAGCCGCTGGCTCTCCAGGTTCACGTCGCCCAGGTCGAGTCCGACCAGCTCGCTGACGCGCAGCCCGCCGGCGTAGAGAAGCTCGGCCCAGGCTCGATCGCGCTGGCCCGCGGGGGTGGTGAGGTCGAACGTGCCGAAGAACGCTTCGAGCCCGTCGGCGCCGACGATCATGGGCAGTGGCCGGGCAAGCTTGGGGGCGGAGAGGCGGGCCACGGGGTTGCGTTGCACGCGGCCGCGGTCGAGCAGGAAGCGGTAGAGGCTGCCCAGCGCGGCAAGCGCGCGGCGGACGCTGGCGGGCGCGCGGCCCAGGGAGTGGAGGTGGGCGAGGTACCTGCGGAGCTGCCGGTGGTCCACGGCGTCCCAGCTCGCCGGGGCGGGTTGGAGCGCCTCGGCGGCGAAGCGCTGGAAGGCACCCAGGTCGCGGCGATAGGCCTCGATGGTGTGGGCGGAGCGCCCCTGTGCGGCCAGATGCGCGAGGTACTCCTCGGCGTGCTCGTTCACGGCGGTCAGTGTAGTCGAGGGGGTGCGGGGTGTCAACGCGGGCCGCTCCAACGCCGCCCCGATCTCAGCGGTTCAAACCGCCGCTCAAAGCACGAAGTCCGCCTGCGCGGACTCCGGATGCGAACCCGCGCAGGCGGGTTTCGTGGTCGCCAGCGGCGGTTTAAACCGCTGGAGCGGGGGTGCGGGGTGCCATCGCGGGCCGCTTGCCATCGCTCTTGACACCGCCGATTTGGCCATGCTACGCTCCCTCCATGCGCGCATTCCTCCTCGCTTTCCTGGGGTTCGCCGTGTGCGCCGGAGCGCCGGTGGGGGCGATCGAGTCGCCGCAGCAGGTGGAGAGCTTCCCCCGCGCCGCGGCGGACGGCCGGCCGGCGGGCTGGGACGTGGTCGCCTTCGGCGCCGAAGCCACCATCGCTCACGACGCCGGGACACCCCACTCCCTCAAGCTCAACTACCGCTTCACCGCGGCCGACGGGGCGATCTACCTCCTCAGGTTCGCCCGGCTGCGGACCAAGCCGGTCGGCGTGGAGCTGACCGTCCGCGGCGACGCCGGCGGGCAGGTGCTGGGCATCCTGCTCCGCGACGCCAAGGACGGCGACGTGCTCGAATACCGCACCGCCACGCCGCTCCGCGAGACCGGCTGGATCGCCCGCACCATCGAGTGCAAGCAGCCTGCGGCGCGCAACACCGTGGGCAACGGCACGCTCGACGGCCTGAAGGGCGGCGGCGGCACGGCGCTGGAGGCGGTGGTGGTGCGGCGCGGGCCGAACTCACCCGAATCCGGCGTGCTCCAGCTCGCCGAGATCATCGCCACCTGTGAGGTGGAGCCCGAGCAGACCACGATGCTGGACATCGTCGGCGACCGGCTCGACGGGGTCTACGTGCAGGGTGAGGCGCCGCACCTCGAGATGACCGTGGTGGGCGTGACCGAGGGCGAGAAGACCATCGACCTGCAGTACACCGTGAAGGACTCCGAGGGGCGCACCGCGGGGCAGGGCCGGCAGCCGGTGAAGGTCGCCAGCGGCAACCAGGTGCGGGTGCCGGTGGAGCTCACCAGCCCCGACCGGCTGGGTCAGTTCACGGTCCGCGCCTCGGCCAAGGCGGGCAACAGCGAGCGCTTCGCCACCCAGCGCTTCTGCCTGGTGCCGAAGGTGCCCGCGGGGCGCGGCCGGCGGCTGGGCGTGGGCGTGGTGCCGCTCCTCAGCGACACGGAGTCGTGGTTCGACTACATTGTTTTCCAGATGCTCCAGCGGGCCGGCGCGGCGTGCGCCCGGGTGGAGCTGCGCTGGGCCGACGTGGAGGCGCAGCGCGGGCAGCGCAAGTGGACGGCGTTCGACCACCTGGTGGACTGCTCGAAGCGCTCCGGGCTGCCGCTCCTGGTGTCGGCTTGCGACCCGCCGGCCTGGGTCCGGCGTGGCGGCATGGGTATCGGGCAGACCGGCTTCGCCGACTTCCTGGGCGCGGCGGCGATGCGGGCGCGCGACCAGGTGATGGGCTGGCAGGTGTGGCGCGAGCCGAACACCACCCGCTTCTGGCCGCCCAAGCCGCAGCCGCTCGGCTACCGTGCGCTGCTCGAGGCCTCCGCCAAGCAGCTCGTGGTCGGCGCCAACCCGCCCGTGGTGGTGAACGGGTCGCTGCGCGGGTTCGAGGCCGGCTACTGCGGCGCGCTGCTCAGCGGCACGCCGGCCACGCCCTACCTGGCGTTCACGCTGCGCGTGCCGCGCTACGCTTTCCCCCTGCCGGCCAACGTTCGTCCGCCGTCGGCGGAGATGAACGAAGTGGGCGACAAGGAGCGGGCCTGGGCGCGCGACACCGGCCGCCCGCCGCTCAGCCTGTGGTTCACCGACGTGGGCGTGCGGACCAGTCCCGTCGAGACCAGCCAGCCGGCGCAGGCGCAGGAGTTGGCCAAGTGCGTGGGGCAGTTGCAGGGCGGCGGGTCGATGCTGTTCTGGTACCGCGCCGCGGACGGGACGGAGGAGACCGACCGGTTCGGCCTGATCCGGCGCGACCTGGAGCCCAAGCCGGCGCTGGCGGCGCTGGCGGCCGGGGCGGTGAAGGTGGGTGAGCTGCCCGGCCGGCGGCCCGAGTGGCTCGCGTTCGCCGGTCCGCTGGTGCGGGTCAGGCCGGTCTACACGGACCTGTGGGGCAACCCGGTGGCCGACGCGGCAAGGGCGGTGTGGACGCGGATGGCGGCGGCGAACTGAGCGGGGCGCCGCGGCCCACGCGGCGGGCTTTGTGTGGCACGGGCAGTCTCCTGCCCGTGTCCCAGTGGGGAGTCGCCCGTCGCGGCCGGACACGGGCAGCGGACTGCCCGTGCCACACGCCCTCTCCCGCAACCTTGGATCGGCTCTCCGCCAACGCCGACCCGAGCCTCGCGAGAGACCCGTGGACTCACCACACCAGCCTCGTTAGCACGACGGGGTTGTGCGGCCCGTAGCCCCATTCCGCCATCCAGCCGCCACGCGGGCTGAACGCCGCGTATCCGGCCTCACTGCCGTGGGGCACGGCGATCCGCCGGCCGGTGAGCGTGTCGATCAACCCGCCGTGGAGCGGCTTCGCCAACTCGAGATCGGCGCGAAAGAACGGGGGCTCCGCCGACATCTGGGGCAGCCTCGTGTGGCCGATCCGGCGGCCGGTGCCGGCGTCCCAGCGCACAGCCACACCGTGGTGGCGCACGGTCAGGAGGCCGAACAAGACCGGGGACGGTTCGTAGGTCGCCAGGCCAACGATGCTCCGGCCGTCGCGCGAGAAGCCCATGTCGCAAATCGGCTGGCTGTCCGACACATCCTCGAGGTGCGACACCTCGCGACCGCTCGGCAGTTCGAAGATCGTCAGCTCGGGGCCTGCGCCACCGATGAACCGGTCGCCCGCCAGGCTCAACGGGCGTTCGACCACCGAGTCGTCCGCCCATCGAGCCACCTCTTCCCGCCGCGACAGGTCCAGCAAGCGCGTCAGTCCGTTGAAGTCGCTGACGACGAGGTGCCGGCTATCGGGCGTGAAGAACGGGCCGGGCCAGCGCAGTCCCGGGGCGTCCAGGTTGAGCCCGGCGCCACCGGGCCGGGTCGACCAGACGCGGGCGCGCGTGTGCTCTCCCGCCGCGGCGACCATGCTCCCGTCCGGGCTGAAGCAGAGGTTCCACATCTCCCCCCATGACACGCCGAGCTGGACCGGTGTCGCGGCCGAATCAGGCCGCCAGAGCATGCAGCGAGCCGGCTGGGTGCCGGCCACGAACGCCACCTGCCGCCCGTCGGCGCTGAAGGCGACGGTCGTGACGCCGCGCACCTTGCGCCGCGCCACGAGCCGGCCACCGGGCAACGACCAGACCTCAAGTGCCCACAGCGAAGAAGGCAGCTTCCCGGCCGTCAACACGCGCTGCTCACGGTCGTCGAACAGCACGTGGAAGACCACGGCGCCAGTGTGGATGCTGACGCCCGGCTCGACACCCTTGCACCCGGGCACGACGGCCGTAGCATGGCGCCAAGCGGCGTAGCCGGCCAGAGCGGCCAGAGCCACGAGCCACCACCGCCGCCTCACCAAACGCGCCATCGTCGCCCCCCGGCCGATTGCTCTGGACTGTCTGTCACGCCGCAGGCATCCGGCCCCCCTCCCGCCTCCCCCCGCTTCGCAGGGGGAGGAGCAGAGCGCGGCTCCGTCGCTACGCCGCGGGCATCCGGCCCCCCTCCCGCCTCCCCCCGCTGCGCAGGGCGAGGAGCCGAGCACCAAGCGCCTCAGTCGAGTTTGACCAGCTCCACATCATCGAACCACACCACATCCTCCGCCGACTCCGCCCCGGCCGCGCAGAGTAGAATCACCAGCTTCCCTACCCCATCCGGCACCTCCGCCACACCCACCACCTCCTGCCAGCCCGGGTCGGCCGACACCGGGTAGAAGAGCTGATCCGCCACTTCCCGCGTCCACTTGACATCCGCCGTCTGCCAGCGGACGCGGATCCAGCTCGTGCCGTGGCCCTGCTGCCGCCGCTTCGCGCGCACCAGGTAGTGCTCGCCCGGCTGCGCGTCCACCGATTGGGTGAAACAGCCGTTGCTCACCCCCGCCGCCCGCGCCGAGCCCTTCGCCGCCGCACCCGTCTCCGCGTCGTGTGAAGCCGTGCCCTTAGAGCCCTCCGCCTGCCAGAAACCCCACTCCGCCGGCCGCGCAGGCTGCCCGTCCGCCGCCGGCGCCGCCGCGTCGAACCCGGCGTTCCTCGCCAGGTTGACCGGCTTCCCGGCGGCGGCCAGCTCGGCCACGCGCGCCCGGCCGAACTCGAGCGGGTTGCGGGCGAAGCCGAGCACCGCTTCGCAGCCGGGCAT
>JACPDV010000329.1 GCA_016183835.1 Armatimonadota bacterium | reverse complement strand
GGCTCGGTGTCGGTGAAGATGATGCGCGCGTCCCTGTAGCGGTCGGGCGTGTCGCTCCACACATAGCGGTTGCGAGCCACCGTCCCGGGTCTGGCACGGCGCGCCTTCCCGAACCAGGGGTGCTGGTCTGAGGTGTGGTTGCAGACCAGCTCGGTGATGACGCGCAGCCCGCGCCGGTGCGCCTCGCCGAGGAACGCCTGGAAGTCCTCGAGCGTGCCGTAGCGCAACGTGCGGCCCCGGTCCAGGAGGATCACGCGGTCGCACAGCCCCTCGATCTCGGTCAGGAAGTGGCTGCAGAGGAAGACGGTCTTCCCCTGCTCCTTCATCCTGCGGATCACGCTGCGGATGTCGCGCGCGCCGATGGGGTCCAGCCCGCTGGTGGGCTCGTCCATGAACACGATCTCGGGGTCGTTGAGCATCGCGTGCGCCAGGCCGATGCGCTGCACCATCCCTTTCGAGTAGGTGCGCACCCGCTGCCGGGCGCGGTTGCTCATCCCCACCATGTCCACCAGTTCGGGCACCCGCCGCTTGCGCGTCTGTGGGTCGATGCCCAGCAGGCTGCCGTAGAACTCCAGCAGCTCATAGCCGTTGAGGTGGCCGTAGAAGTACGGCCCGTCGGGCATGAACCCGATCCGCCGCTTTACCGACACGTCGGTCTTCGGGTTGCGGCCGAACAACCGGCAGGTCCCGCGCGACGGGAAGATCAGCCCCATCAAGAGCTTCAGGGTGGTGGTTTTGCCCGACCCGTTGGGCCCGATCATGGCGAACACTTCGCCGCGGTGCACTTCCATGCTCAGGTTGTGCAGTGCCGTGACGCCGGGCAGGCGGAGCAGATCCTCGACGCCGTTCCGGTACGTCTTCGTCAGGTTTTCGCACTTGATCACGACATCGCCGAGGGACGTCGTCTCGACCCCCGCCATGCACCTTCTCCTCGGTGGGCCGCAGGCAGCCGAAACGGGCCGCGGCAGCGTTCACACGCTACGGGTGCCGTAGGCGTGGTGGGGCATTACGTGGCCGCGCCTTTTTTCAGAGCCCGATGGCGACCACCGCCTTCAGGCCCCGGCCCGCCGCCACGCCCGCCACCGCAGCCGGCGTCTCCTCCAGGTCGTGGACCGACGTGATCAGGTCGTCCACGCGCACCGAGCCGCCGGCGATCAGCCTCAGCGCCGCCCGGTTCTGCGCGGGCGTGGAGGCGTGCGCCCCGGCGATCCGCAGCTCGTGGTAGTGGATCCGGTTGGTGTCCAGGGCCACCGGCCCGCTGCCCGGCGGCAGGCCGCCGAAGAAGCTCAGCCGCCCGCCGCGCGCCAGCCACCCGAGCGCCTCGGCCTGCGCCTCGGCGCTCGGCGCTGCCACCAGCACCACGTCGGCGCCGCCGTCCGTCAGCTCGAGCACGCGCCGCCCGGCCTCGGGACCGCCGGGCACGGGCAGGCCCACGCAGCGGGCGACCGCCTGCTCCAGCCGTTCCGGCCGCTGCTCCACCACGATCACCAGGCTCGCGCCGCGCGCCGCCGCCAGCCGGGCGTGGAGGCAGCCGATCGGCCCCGCGCCGACCACCACCACCCGGTCGCCCGGGCCCGCCGCCACCAGCTCCTGCCCGTTCAGGCAGCAGGCCAGCGGCTCGGCGAGGCAGGCGGTCGTGGCCGTCAGCTCCGCCGGCACCGACGTCAGGCTGCCCTGCAAGACCGCGCCGGCGGGCACCGCCAGGAGCGGGGCGAACGCGCCGGCGGAATGGTAGCCGATGGTCTGCAGACCCGGGCACTGGTTGGTCCGCCCGGCGCGGCAGAAGCGGCACTCACCACAGCCCACCGCGGGCGTCACCTGCACCCGCGCGCCCACCGTCACGCCCGGCGCGTCGCTCTCGACCACGGTGCCGGCCACCTCGTGGCCGAGCACCTGGGGAGGCGTCACCTGCGCGTGGCCGTAGCGCACGATGCGCACGTCGGTGCCGCACACGGCGCAGGCGGCCACCCGAAGGAGCGCACCGCCGGGCGGGCAGACCGCGTCGGGCACGTCGCGGACCTCGAACCTGCCGGGACCGTCGTAGACCGCCGCGCGCATGGAGCTGTGCCTCCGGCGGGCATGTTACGGTGGGTCCCCGGCGGCGTCAACCGACCTGCACCGAAGCCTTGACCGTTCCGTCAGGTTGCGAGTAGACTGCCGTCGGCTGCGTCCGGTCGCGATGGCGGCCGGACGAGGGAGGCGTGGTCTTGGCCGATCAGGCGTCCGGCGAGGCGGCATCGGCGGGCCTACTGGCTATCGTTTTCACGGATGTCGAGCGCTCCACCGAGCTCTGGCAGATCGACGAGGACGCCTTTGGCTGGGCGCTCATGGAGCACGATCACGAGGTCCGCGAGACGCTCGAGCGCTACGGCGGCACCGAAGTCAAGCACACGGGGGACGGTTTCTTCCTGGTCTTTGACACCGTGGCGAGCGGGGCGCGGTTCTGTCTCGACCTGCAGACCCGGCTGACGAACCACGACTGGCCGCCGGAGCTGGGGCCGGTGCGCACCCGGATCGGGATGCACCTCGGCCGTGCGCTGCGGTTCGGCGCCGACTACCGCGGCAGCGCCGTGAACCTCGCCTCGCGCGTCTGCGCCGCGTCGCAGGGCGGACAGGTGCTCCTCACCGGGGACGCGGCGGAAGCGTTGCAGAGCGATCGCGAGTTGGCCGGGCGGCTGCACCAGCGGGGACAGTTCGAGCTGTCGGGGATCACCGAGCGGGTGGAGCTGTACGAGCTGGAGTGCGACGCGACGCGGAACATCCAATTCGGCCCCGTCCGCCAGCACATGCCGCCGCCGGCGACCTCGCGGCCCGTGGAGAGCCACATGCCCGACCCGGCGCGATTCTCAGCCGCAGAGCAAGCCGCCTGGACGCGCGCGGCCGAGGCCCTCCGCCGCTCGGACCACGAGACCGCCGTCGCGGAGCTGCTCGAGCTGGTGGAGAGCCATCCCGACGACGTGCCGGTCCTCACCACACTGGGCGTGTCGTTCGCCTGGGGCGGGCACTACGAGCGCGCCGAGCACTGCCTCCGCAAGGCCGTGGAGATCGACGACCGGCATGCCTCCGCCTGGTTCAACCTGGCCCGCGTGTACGGCAAGATGGGCCGTCGCGACCAGATCGGCCACGCCCTCGCCATGGCGCTCCGCGCCGACCCCAGCCACGCCAAGGCGCGCGCTGTGGCCGCCAAGTATGGCGTGATCATCCCCGATCTGCCTCAGACCGCCTGATTCCCCGCCCGGCCCGCCATGCACCCTACGCCGCACATTCTTGCGGAAGCGTTGCGCAAGCTCGCAAAATCAGCCAGTTTTGGTCGTCATAGAGGTGGAAAGGGAGAAGGTAGGAGACTGCCGTCGGGGAAGGGACCCGCCGAGAGGATGGCCGAGGGCGGCCGGCGGTGGCCGCCGCCCGGGGGTCGGTTGGGGAGCTCGGGCCCCGCCGAGCGCGTGTCGGAACCGCTGCCCGGCAGCGACGAGGTGACGACGGCAGAGCCTATGGACGCCTTACTCGATTTGGACAGCACCACCTGGGCGGTCGAAAGCCTCGGCGACGAATACGGCATCGACGACACGTCCATGGTGGACGATGCGGTGCGGCTGTGGATGTACCAGCTCCGCGGCGCGCCCCTGCTCACCGAAAGCGAAGAGGTCTCCCTCGCCCGGCGGATCGAGCTGGGCGACCAGCAGGCGGTGCACCAGATGGTCGAGGCCAACCTCCGCCTGGTGGTCAGCGTGGCCAAGCGCTACCGCCGCTATAACGAATCCTCGATGTCGCTCAGCGACCTGATCCAAGAGGGCAACATCGGGCTGATGAAGGCGGTGCGCAAGTTCGACCGGCACAAGGGCTACCGGTTCAGCACGTATGCCACGTACTGGATCCGGCAGGCCATCACCCGCGCGCTGTCGGACCAGGCGCGGTCGATCCGGCTGCCGGTCTACATGGCCGATGCCATCACCCGCATGTACAAGACCATGTCGCAGCTCAGCCAGGAGCTGGGCCGGCCGCCGAGCGCGGAGGAGGTGGCCAAGCGGCTGAACCTGCAGGTGGACCAGGTGCACGAGATGCTGCAGCACAGCGCCGAGACGGGCAGCCTCGACGCCCCGCTGTGCGACGAAGAGGGCAGCTACCTGGGCGACTTCATCGAGGACCCCGGCGCCCTGCAGCCCGAGCTGGCCGCCGGGCACGTGCTCCTGCGCCGCCAGGTGGAGGCGGCCCTCGGCGAGCTGGACGAGCGCGAGCGGCAGGTGCTCAAGATGCGCTACGGGCTCGACGACGGCAACGAGCACACGCTCGAAGAGGTCGGGCAGCGGTTTGCCCTGACCCGCGAGCGCATCCGCCAGATCGAGATGCGCGCGCTGGAGAAGCTCCGCCAGGGCGGGCACCTCGCACCGGCGCCGATCTGACGCGGGGGTGAGCCGGATCTACGGGCGATACGCGGCCATCTACGACCGCACCGGACAGGGGCGCTTCTCCATCGCCGCCTGGCACCGCGCGCAAACGGTGCTCCGCGACCTGGAATGGCAGGGGCGCGACGTGCTCGAGCTGGCCTGCGGCACCGGCGTCCTGGCCGCGCACCTGTCCGGGCAAGGGCTCGACGTGGTCGCCCTCGACCTCTCGCCCGAGATGCTCCTCGTGGCCCGCGAGCGTGCCGCACAGCAGCACTTCCCGGTGGTCTGCGGCGACGCCCGAGCCCTCCCGCTGGCCGATGCTTCCTTCGACCTGGTGACCTCGTTCTACGACAGCATGAACTACCTCCTCACCACCGAGGACCTCGCCGCCGCGCTGCATGAGGTGGCGCGGGTGCTCCGCCCCGGCGGGCTGTTCGTCTTCGACCTCAACACGCCGTACACCCTGTCGGAGCACTGGACCGGCCTCTGCGACGCGCGGGCGGATGCGGACATCGCCAGCATCTGGCGGGCCGAGTGGCAGCCCGAGCGGCACGTCTCGTCGCTCCGCGCGACCTTCTTCGTGCAGGGCCTGGACGGGCGCTACGACCGCTTCGACGAGGTCCACGACGAGCGTGGATTCAGCGACGACGAGCTGGAGACGGCGTTCCGCGAGGCGCGGCTGAAGCTCGTGCGGAGCGAGGATCCCCGCACCGGACGGCGGCCCGCGCGGGACAGCCGGCGGGTCTTCTACTACCTCCAGAAGCGGCGGCGCAACCCGGCCTGACGGTCGTCGGGCGGCCTCGCGGCGCGTTGACGCGGCCATCCGGGCGGTGCTATAATCCGCGGCGCGTCGGGAGCGCTCGGCCTTGCGCGTGGTGCAGAAGTACGGTGGCAGCTCCGTCGCGGCAGTCCGGCTCATGCGTGGGGTGGCGGCCCGAATCGCCAAGACCCGTCACGACACGCCGGGCGACGTGGTGGTAGTGGTGTCCGCCATGGGCGACGACACCGACGGGCTGAAGGACCTGGCCCGGCGCGCCAGCCCGAAGCCACGGCCGCGCGAGCTGGACTTGCTGCTGGCCACCGGCGAGCAGAAGGCGGTGGCGCTGATGGCGCTGTCGCTGCAGGCCCGCGGGGTGCCGGCGGTGGC
>JACPDV010000328.1 GCA_016183835.1 Armatimonadota bacterium | reverse complement strand
GGCGGATCCTGGCCGAGGACGGGCGCTACCAGCCGTTCACCGAGTTCGGCGCGGCGGCGGCGCGGATCGTGGAGATGGTGGCTGGATAGGGGCTGAGCAGGCTGCCGATCGCGATGTCGGGCGTAGGGGCGGACCTCCGTGTCCGCCCGGTCGGCCGCAGGCCGACACTCGCCGGTGGCGGCCCCGGAGCGTACCCTGGCGGGCACCGGGCGGACACGGTGGTCCGCCCCTACGGGTGGGGCCACCGACTCCGGCACGCCGTTCACCGCGCCTGCAGCGTCGCCCGCCACTCCGCGTCGAGCGCGGCGATGTCGCGGCCGTAGACCTTGGTGAACGGGTCCGCCTCGTCGTCGTAGCAGCACCAGAGCTGCTTGAACTTCGCGGCGCCCTCCTTGCCCACCAGGTACTGCACGAACGACCCGCCGATGGCCGCCAAAGTGTTGTTGTCGCTGTCGCTCTTGAGCAGTTCGGCCAGCGGCTGAAGCTGCCCCTGCTTGAGCAGGTTGGGCGCGGTCTCGCGCACCCGGCCGCCCCAGTTGCGCCCGCCCGCCAGGCCGGCAGCCAGCCCGTTGACCAGCAGCTTGCTCCGCGGCGGCTCCTTCAGCTCGTCCGCGCCGACGTAGAACGAGAGCGTGCCGGCGGCGGTGTACATGGTGCGGCCGAGGATCCAGTAGCAGCTCCGCTCTTCCGGGTCGCCCCACTCGTTGAAGCCCTCGCCGAAGACCGCCTGCCATTGCGCCGGGTCGCTGAAGACGAAGACCTGGAGCGGCAGCGGCGGCGTGGCGCCGGTGGCGCTGCGCAGGCGGCCGAGGATGGTGTCGAAGGCGCTCGCCAGCCCGCCCGGCTCGGTCAGCTTGCTGTCCATCGGGAGCCAGAAGACCGCCGGGCGCTGCGGGGCGGAGACCCAGTCGAGCACGCCCAGGCCGCGGCGCGCGAGGAACCCCGCTCGCGTGGCCAGGTCGCCGGTGCGGCCTTCGAGCAGCGTCTGGGCCGCCTGGTAGCAGGGCCGGGCCAGCTCGGGCTCGCCGGCCCGGCGGTGCACCTCGCCGAGGAGCGCCTGCGCCAGGGCGGCCTGCTCCGGCGGGAGCTGCGTCTTGGTCAGCGCCTCGGCGACCCGCGCGGCCTCGGGGAGCTGCCCGCCGGCCAGGTGGGCGCGGCAGAGGCCCAGGCGCAGGAGCGAATCGTCCGGATTGTCCTTCAGCAGAGCCTGATACGCGGCCACGGCGCGATCGGCCTGCGAGAAGCGCAGCAACGCGGCGGCGTGTTCGGGCGTCGGGTCGTGCTGCGCCAGGCAAGGGAGGGCCAGCGCGAACAGACCGAGGAGGAACGGCGTGCGGTACGGCATGGTTACCCCCGGGCGAACGCGAGCCCGGCCGCTCTCGCCGGGGCCGCGTGCGCTGACGGGTTGGACGAGGCGTCCGCCCGAGCGGTTCCGGCGGCGAGCAGCCGGTCGACCGCGCGCGCCGCAGCGGCCGGGGCGATCGCCCGGAGGCATTCGTAGTGACGGCAGATGGGGTGCCGGTGGCACGGCCAGCAGGCGAACTGGCGGTGCAAGCAGAGGTAAGGTGAGCCGTCGTCGAACAGCCGCGGGCCCGTGGAGCCGAACAACGACACCGTGGGGCAGCCCACCGCCACGGCGATGTGCATCGGCCCCGTGTCCACCGCTACCGTCGCCGCCGCCGACTCCAGGAGCGCGCCGGTCTCTTTGATGCCCGTCTCGCCCGCAGCGCTGACCGCCGGGGTGCGGGTCGCCCGCACGATCGCCGCGGCCAGATCGCGCTCGGCCGGCCCGCCCAGGATCAGGCCGGTCAGCCCGTGCTCGGCGTGGACCCGCTCCAGAAGCTGCGGCCAGTACTCGTCGGGCCACATCTTCTGGGGCCGGGTGGTGCCCGGGATGATGGCCAGGTAGCCCCGCTCGGACAGCCCGCGCTCGCCGCGCCAGGCGGTCATGGCAGCGCGGGCGGCGTCGCCCACCGGGAAGACCAGCCGCAGCTCCTCGCGTGAGTGCGTGCGGATGCCGAGCGGCTCGAGCAGGCTGACGTACATGCTGGCGATGGCGCTCGCCGGCGTCGGCGGGGAGGAGCTTGCGCCGCCCGCGGGCCAGCCCCGCCAGGAGCGCCGACTTGAACAGCCCCTGCAGGTCGAGCACCCAGTCGAAGGGCCGCCGCCGAAGCCGCCGGCGCAGGTCGCCCGCCGCCGTCAGGAACTGGTCGAGCCGGCCGCCGGTGAGCCACTTCCGCCATTGCTTGGAGGTCGGCAGGACCACCACCTCGTCCACGTCGGGGTGCCCGGTGACGGCCTCCGCGCAGCGCTCCTCCACCGCCCAGACCACTTCGGCGCCGGGGATCGCCCGCTTGATCACGCGCGGAGTCGGCGAGGCGGTGACAATGTCGCCGAGCGCGCTGAGGCGGATCAGGAGGATGCGCATCGGGCCAGGATCCAGTCCACCGCGGCGGGCAGGTCGGCGGCGAGGTGATCGGGCTGGTGCGCCCAGGCCGGCAGCGCGGCAAGACTGGTGGCCCCGTCCCCCGTGCGGACCAGGATGGTGCGGCAGCCGGTGCGCCGGCCGGCCTCGATGTCGGTCAGGTTGTCGCCCACCACCACGGCTCGGCTGAAGTCGACGCGGTGGCGCGCGGCGGCCTGGAGCAACAGCCCGGGCCGCGGCTTGCGGCAGGCGCAGCCATCGTCGGGACGATGCGGGCAGGTGTAGATGCCGTCCAAGCGGGCGCCCTCGGCCTCCAGGAGCAGGCGCAAACGGTCGTGGATGGCTCCCAGCACGCGAAGGTCGAGGAGCCCGCGGCCGATGCACGACTGATTGGTCACGGCGCACACCAGCACCCCGGCTTGGTTCAGCCGGGCCACGGCCGTCCCGGCCCCGGGGAGGAGGACCAGCTCGTCGGGCTGGAGCACCCAGCCGCTCTCGGTCCACATATCGGTGAGCACGCCATCGCGGTCGACGAACGCCGTCTGGAAGGGCGGTCGGTGGACGGACTCCGGCTCCCTCTCCCCCCGGGCGAGGGACGGGGTGAGGGTCTTCGTGGAATCGCGCGCGTTTCCGGTGGCCCTCACCCCAGCCCTCTCCCGGGGGGAGAGGGGGCCGGAAGCGGACTCGTCCTCGTTGGCAGGCGCCGTCTGAAGGCCCATCGACCGCTCACCGTTCCGCGTGCGCGGCCAGGATGCGGCCGACCAGGTCCGTGGTGGAGCGGCCGGCGTGGATCTCCACCAGCCGCACCTCGCCGCCGTAGCCTTCCACCACCTCCCGCTCGGGCAGCGCCTGGACGGCGTACTCCACGCTCTTGACGTAGATCCGCGGCTGGACCTCGGCCACCATTTCCAGGGCGGTCGGCTCGTCGAACAGACCCACGTAGTCGACGCAGCGGAGGGCCAGGAGCAGCTCGGCGCGCTCGCCGGCAGGGACAATGGGTCGGCCGGCGCCCTTCAGCCGGCGCACGCCGGCGTCGGAGTTGAGCCCCACGATGAGGAAGTCGCCCAGCTCCCGGGCGGCCTGCAGCGTGCGCAGATGCCCGACGTGGAGGAGATCGAAGCACCCGTTGGTGAAGACGCCCACTTCGCCGGCCGCCTGGCGCGCCGCGGTCACCGCGGCCAACTCCGGGCGGGAAAGGCTCATGTGCTGACCTTCACCCGCGCTTCCAGGATCGCCCGGTGGACGTTGATCAGGATTACGTGCACCAGCGCATAGACGATCAGCGCCACGAGCTGCACCTTGAGCACTGCCAGCGGCCCGATGGTCCAGAAGGCCGGCTCCGGCTTCCACCAACTGAAGGGGAGCACACCGACGATGGCCACGGTCCGGTAGAACCCCACCGGCACCATGCTCTGCAGCCCCACCAGGTTGAACAGGAACGGCAGCCCCGCCGTCAGGTAGAGGACGAAGAAGATCCCCGTCATCAGCTTCTTGGTCGGCGACCACTCGATGCGCTCGGCGATCTTCCTCCTGCGCTGCTGCTCGCGCTCTTCGCGCGCATGCTCCTGAGCCAGCCGCTCGCGGATGTTGGCGCCGGCACCGGTCCCGCCCACCTTGACCTCTCGATAGTCGCCGGGTTGCTCGCGCATGGCGTCACCTCGCTGCCCCGCCGTCAGTATACCGCAGACCCCCGGCCGCCGCTACGCCGGCGGCTGGAGCGCCGCGGCCAGCCGCTCCATGGCCGTCACCAGCACCGCGTCGGGGTAAGTCAACGAGATCCTGAAATATCCTTCACCGTGTTCGCCGTAGCCGATGCCCGGCGTGACCGCCACGCCGGCGGTCTCCAGCAGGTGTGCCGCGAACTTGAGGCTGTCGCCGCCGAAACCCTCGGGCACCGGCGCCCAGAGGTAGAGGGTGCCCTTGGGCGGCGTGAGGCTCCAGCCCAGCCCGTTGAGCGTCGTCACGACCAGGTCCCGGCGGCGCTGGTAGACAGCGTTCAACGGCGGGATCAGCTCCTCGGCCTGGTCCAGGGCGCAGGCGCCGGCGAGCTGCACGGCGCGGAGCTGCCCGTTGTCGATGTTGTCCTTCACCTTCT
>JACPDV010000321.1 GCA_016183835.1 Armatimonadota bacterium | reverse complement strand
GCCGCGGCCGCGCCGAGCAGGGCGGTCGCCTCGCCGGCGCGACCCAGGGCCGCGGCCACGGCGGCCAGGCTCCGCAGGGAGCCGGCCACTCCGGCCCGGTCACCGATCTCGTCCCGCAGCTCCAAGCTGCGCAACTGGCACTGCCGCGCGGTGTCCACGTCGCCCGCGGCCAGCGCGGCCTAGCCCAGCCCGGCCCGGGCGAACGCGGCCAGCCACCGGTCGCCGGCCTCCTCCGCCGCCGACAGGGCCTGCTCGAAACAGCGCCGGGCCTCACTCACGCTCCCGGTGGCCAGGCCGACTTCGCCGAGGTTGCCGAGCAGGACGGCGATCTGCCGCCGGTCGCCCAGCTCCCGCTGCAGCGCCAGCCCCTTCTGGTAGAAGTCCTTGGCCTCTGCGTGCCGCCCGAGGGTGGCCGCGACATCGCCCAGATTGTTCAGCGCCGAGACCATGCCGTGCCGGTCGCCGATGGCCTGGCTGATGCTGTGGCTCTGCGCGTAGAGGCGGCGCGCCTGGTCGTAGTTGCCTCGCTCCATCGCCACGGCGCCCAGGTTGATCTCCGAGGCGGCGATGCCGCGCTCGTCGCCGAGCTGCTGCCGGATGGTCAGACTCTCGGTGTGCCATGCCCAGGCCTGCTCGAAGTCCGCCTCGGCGTGAGCCACCAGGCCCAGCTCGCTGAGGCACTGCGCCACCCCGGCGTGGTCATCGACCTCGCGCCACATGGCGAGACTCTCCTCGAGGTAGCGCCTCGCCGCCGCGTTCTGCGACTGCGCCTGCGCGACCGAGCCCAGATTGCGCAGCGAGGCGGCCACCCCGCGGCGATCGCCCAGCCGCCGGCGCAGCTCGAGCCCCTGCTCGAACCAGCTCTGCGCACACTGGTGGTCACCCGCCGACCAGGCCGCCACGCCCAGGTTCGACACCGTCGCGGCGATGCTCCACGCCCAGGCCACCTTGCCCAGTTCGTTGAGCGCGTTGCCGGCTCCCGAGTCGTCGCCCTCCTGCCGGCTGATCCGCAGACCCTCGGCCAGCAGCTCGCGGGCTCGCTCGTAGCGGCCGCGGCGGTAGGCCACGTGGCCGGCCCGCCCGAGCGCCCGGGCGCGCAGCGCCGCGGGGGCCTCGGCCGCCCGAGCCAGCGTCGCCTCCAGCGCCTGCTCGGCTTCGTCCCAGTGGCCGCGCACCAGCCAGAAACGCCACAGCGCCGACGAAAGCCGCAGGCCCGCCTCCGGGTCGCTGGCCAGCGCGCACTCGAGGGCCGCGCGCAGGTTCTCCTGCTCCGCCTCCAGCCGGTCGAGCCAGATCGCCTCGTCCCCGGCCTCCAGGGCCCGTTGGCCCTCCTCGGCGAGCGCCAGATAGTAGGCCAGGTGCCGCTCGCGGAGACCCTCGCCGCCGCCGCCGGCCGCCAGCTCCTCCGCCCCGAAGGCGCGGATGGTGTCCAGCATGTGGAAGCGCATGCCCTCGTCGACGCGCGTCTCCACCAGCGAGTATTCGTGCAGCCAGGTCAGGTGCGCGAGCGCCTCGGGCTCGTCACACACCACCTCGGCGGCGCCGGCCGTCCAGCCGCCACGAAACACCGACAAGCGACAGGCGAACCGGCGCAACTCGGGCGACAGCAGGTCGAAGCTCCACCCGATCGCCGCGCGGAGCGTCCGGTGTCGCGCCGGCACGTTGCGCTGCCGCGTGCTGAGCACGTCCAGCGCTTCGCCCAGCCGGCCCACCATCTGCGCCAGCGACAAGACGTGGACCCGGTTCGCCGCCAGCTCCAAGGCCAGCGGCAGGCCGCCGAGCCGGCGGCAGAGCTCGGCCAGGTCCCGCTCGTTGGCGTCGGTGACCTGGACGCCCGGCCGCACGGCCTGCGCCCGGTCGACGAACAGCCGCACGCTCTCGCACTGCAGCACCGCCTCGCGCTCGTAAGGGGGCTCCGGCGTGCTCAGCGGCGCCAGGCGGTAGAGCCGCTCACCGCCCAGGTTCAGACTGCAGCGCGAGCTGACGAGGCAGACGAGCTTCGGTACGCGTTGCAGCAGCTCGGCGACCAGTGAGGCGCCGCCGTCCACCAGGTGCTCGAAGTTGTCGAACACGAGCAGCGCGGGCTGGCGGCGGAGCGCCTCGGCGACCTGGTCGAGCGGGTCGGCGCCCACCAGCTCCGGCTGCCGCAACACCGCGCGCACCGCATGCGGGATGCGCTCCGGGTCGGTGATGTCGGCGAGCGGCACGAACCACACCGCGCCGGCCAGCGAGTCGACGAGCCGGCGCGCCGTCTCGAGGCAGAGCCGCGTCTTCCCGATCCCGCCCGGACCGACCACCGTGACCAGTTGCCCTGCGCCGCCGAGGAGCATGTCCTCGATCTCGCCGCCCTCGCGCTCGCGGCCGAAGAACCTCGTCAGTTGGAGTGGCAGGCTGTTGGCGTAGCCCGCCACGGCGTTGAGCGGCGGGAAGGACCGGCACACCATCTCGGGGTACTCGACCTGGTAGACGTGCTCGGGGGCGTAGCCGTCGGCGATGCGGTAGGTGTCCACGTCCCTCAGCCACACGCCCCCGTTCAGGTCGCGCCGCAGCAGCGCGGCCGCGGTCTCCGAGCACGCGATCTGACCCGGATGGGCGGCCAGCAACAGGCGCACGGCCCAGTCCACCGCCCGGCCGTCGGCCGTCGTGAGCAATGTCGCTTCGCCGCCGCAGGCGCCCTCGCCGATCTCGGCCACGTGGACGGCGAGACGGACACTCGGCGGGGAGCCGGGCGTTGCGACGGACCAGGCTTGGTGCAGTTGCAGGGCGCAGTTCAGCGCCGCGGTGGCGCGCCGGAAGGCGCAGGCGACGCCCTGCCCCAGAGAGCGCAGCAACTCGCCGCCATGCTCCCGAGCCGTGGCGACCAGGGCGGAGTGGTCCTCGACCTCGTCCGCCAGAAGGAGTGCGAGCACGCCGCCGGAGAGCGTCGCCGTCCCGCCGTTGGCCTCCGGCTCGGGCAGCGGCGTCGCCGCGGCCCGGCCGCGTCGCGGCGGGAGGGCCCGGAGCCGCTCCGCCAGCTCGCGGAGATCTTCCCCGACCACGACTTCGTTGCTCCGCTCCGTCAGCGCCTCGAGGTCGTCGTAGTGGCGTAGGGCGGCTTCCACATCGCCCATCCCGGCCAGCACGCGAAGCAGGTCGCAGTGCAGCAGCTCATTGCGCGGATCGACCGCCAGGCCGCGCTCCACTCGCGAGAGCGCCAGGTCGAACTGCCCCTCCGCCGTGAGGCCGTCCACCACGCGATGGAGGGCGCGGCCGAACAGCTCGGCCAGGCGCTGTTGCTCGTAGAACGCCCACGGCTCATCGTAGCCGGCGAGGAACGGGGCGCGGTAGAGGTCGACGGCGTCTTCGAGGCCCCGAGCCTGCTCGGCGCTCCCGTCCGCCGCCCGATCCGCCGCCTTGAGGGCTGCCTCGAACTGCGCGACATCGGTGGTGATCGCGGTGGGAACGACGCCGATGGTCAGCCGCTCCGCCCGGAACACCGCACTCTCGGGGCCGTGAGGGGCCTCCAACTGCCCGCGCAACGAGGACAGCGCCACGCTCAGGCTGTTGCGGGCGGCTTCGGTGTTGCAGTCGGGCCAGAAGAGTCCGAGCAGATCGTCACGAAGGTGCGGCCGGGCGCTGTAGTGGGCGAGGAACGCCAGCAGAGCGGCGGTCTTGCGGGTGCGGAAGCGCTCAACGGTCTGATCGCCCCGGACGGCTCGGATCTGGCCGAACAGGTTGATTACCCACACGGTCCCCGTCTCCCCATTCGACCCACTCGACCCACTCGACCTACGCCGCTCCATGGCCCTGTCTCCTGGTAACGGCGCCGCTCGACTCGCTATACCCCACTCGGCCTTACACCACCCTTACAACCTCCTTACCAGCCCGAGTCACACCGGTCCACCCGGCGTCAGGGCGGTTGCCCTGCAGACCCTCACCTGCCTGCGCGGCCCCCGCGGGGCGATGTAAGCGCCGGGTAAGGCGGCCGGGAGATAGTTGCTTCAACGAGGGCGTGGTGGAGACGAGTGATGGACACAGCCATCCACAGCCAGGGGCCTGACACACCGCTGAGCGCCGACGAACGCCTCCGGCTGGTCGCCCAGTCGGCCAGCGGGGTGCTGCACGACATCAAGAACGCGATGACCGTCATCCGCGGCAACGCCGAGCTCGTCGAGCTCACGGCGCCCGCCGCGCGCCGGTATTCCGACAACATCCTCGATCAGGTGGATCTGCTGACGGGCATGCTCCTCGACCTTCTGAGCTTCGCGCGCGGGCGGGCCGGCTCCGCGCTGCAAGAGGTGGACGTGGCCGAGCTGATGGGCGAGGTGGCCGCCTCCGAGCTGCCATCGCTCGAGCGCGCCGGGATCGAGCTGTTTCTCGAGACGGACGACGCCGGCGTGGCGCGGCTCGATCCCGTCAGCGTCCGCCGCGCTGTGGCCAACCTGATGTCCAACGCGCGCGACGCGATGCCCGACGGTGGCACGCTGGCGCTCCGCGCCGCCGCCGTCGACGGGTCCCTTATGATCGAGGTCTCGGACACCGGCTGCGGGATGAGCGCGGAAGTGCGAGAGCGGTTGTTCGAGCCCTTCTTCAGCCACGGGAAGCCTCAGGGCACCGGCCTGGGGATGTTCATCGTCCAGGAGCTGGTGGCGGCTCACCGCGGTCGCGTGGAAGTGCGCAGCAGCGAGGGTCAGGGCACGGCGGTGGCCCTCTACTTCCCGCTGGAGGTGTTGTCGTCACCGGCGGCGTGCGCGGCGGTGACCCGCCGGCCCCGCCTGGGCCGAGTGCCGCTACCGCGCAGACTGGGCGCGCGAGCGCGCCGGCTGGCGCAGAGCCGGGCCTGGCCGTCCGTGCCGGCGCGCGGCTCCGCCCGCAGCCGGGACGGCCCCGCGGCACGGCGGCGGCCGCCGCAG
>JACPDV010000320.1 GCA_016183835.1 Armatimonadota bacterium | reverse complement strand
GCGGGCGCGTCGCCCGACGATGCGGGCCGGGCCGTGTACTGGATCGAGGTGGACCTCGTCACCGAGAGCCTGCCGAAGGGCCTGATCCTGCTCGACACCCCGGGCCTGGGATCGCTCCACCCCGAACACGCCCTGCGCACCCAGCGCTTTGTCCTGCTGGCCGACGCGGTGCTCTACGTGCTGCACGCGCACGAGCCGGTGGTCGACCGCGACCGGGTGTTCCTCAGGCAGATCCTCGCTCTGACTCCCGACGTGTTCTTCGTGCAGACCAAGATTGACGAGCGGCTGACGGAGGAGTGGCAGGAGCTGAGGGCGCGCAACGAGAGCATTCTGAGGGAGCTTCTCGGGCCGCAACGGGCGCGCCCGACCATCTGGCCGGTGTCCTCCACGAACTTCGGCGAGGGCACCCGGGCCGGCAGCCGCGCGCAGGTGAGAGTCAGCCAGTTTGAGCCGATGCGGGCGGCGCTGGACCTTTTCCTGTTCCGGGTGTCGGGGCTGGGGCGGACGGCCCGCGCGTTGTGGGACGGCCTGTACTACCACACCCAGGGATCCAACACGCTGGCCAACCGCGTGCAGACGCAGCAGGATGCGTTCGACGGCAACCGAGAGGCCCTGTCCCGGCGGAAGCAGGAGCGGGAGCAGCGGCTCCGGCAGTTCGAGGCGGATTGGGGCCCGAACGGCGTGAAGAAGAGAGACCTTGGGGACCAGGTCCGCGAGGCGCTGCAGGTCGCGCAGGATGGCTTCGCGCAGGCGCTGGCCGAGGGCGGCGACCTTGAAACGGCGCAAGTGGCCAGGATCCAGGCGGTCGGCTCGGTGGACGAAGCACGGCGGCTCGAGAAGAACCTGTTTACGGACGTGGCCAGCGCCGCCATCGTGGAATGGCAGTGCGCCGTGGACGGGGCCGCATTGAGGTGCACCGAGCGGTTGGCTCCGTTCTCGGCGGACGTGGAAGGACTGGCTCCCGAGGTAGACCCCAAGACCTCGGATCTGATGCAGCGCACAGCGCGGCTGCCGATGCCGACCCTCGGGAAGTCCATCGTGCCCAAGTTCCGGCAGGCGTTCCTCGAGGGCTCGATGGCCGTCACTGTGGCTGGCTTGCTGGGTGCCTTCATTGCCCCCCTCGCCGGCGTGGTTGCGCTGGTGGCGGGGACAGTCCTGTTCGTGAGGGGGCTGCTGGACGCCTTCCACACCGAGCTGGAGGGGGCCAAGGGCGACCTGACCCGCTACCTGGCCAAGACCCGGCAGCAGGTGGCAGCGCACTTCTTCCACGTGGACCGGAAGTCACACCAAAGAAGCCTCGTGAAGCAGTACTTCGACGGCTTCGCCGCCGCGGTGATGGCGGAGGTCGAGGGCACCGCTGAACGGCTGATCCAGGAGGCGGGCGACGAGGCAGACCGCCTCGACCAGGCCGAGAGGCTCGAAGGCCACGAGTGCCGGCAGCGCCTGCAGGAGCTGCGCAGGCAGAAAGAGGCGTGGGACGGCCTCTTCGAGCCGCTGAGCGCCATCACCCAGGAGCTGGAGGCGATGGAGCGGTGCCTGTCGCCCGCGACGGAGCCCGGCGAGTAGGGAGCCGGGGAGGAGGGCTGGCATGGCGGAGCCGCCGCCTTGGCTCGGGATCGATTTCGGCAACTCGGCCAGCCGCATGGCCTGGTTCAACCCCAAGAGTGGGCAGGCCGAGATCCTCCACAACGCCGAGGGCCAGGAGCACACTCCCTCGGTCGTCTACTTCGGCCCGGACCAGGTCCTGGTCGGCGCCATCGACGAGAGTATGCTGGCGAGTCCGGAGCAGTCCCCGCGCGTCCAGTACGGGTTCAAACTCCGCCTGGCGGACGATGCCGTCTTGCCGGTGCCCGGCCGGCGGGTCACCCGGGTCCAGTGGGCCGCGGAGATCCTCAAGAAGCTGAAGCGCGACGCCGAGGAGGGCCACTTTAAGAACCTGAAGCGCGACGCCGAGGAGGGCCACTCTCACCGGCCGGTGGAGCGGGCCGTGCTCACTCATCCGGCCGCCTTCCTCCCGGGTTTCCAGACCTCCCTGCGAGAGGTGGCCGAGCTGGCGGGCTTCCATGAGGTGGTCTTGCTGCCGGAGCCGGAAGCGGCGGCGCTGGCGTTCGCGCAGATGGGGCTGGTCGCAGGGCAGTGCGTGCTGGTCTATGACCTGGGGAGCTCGACGTTGGACGCCTCCGTGCTGGCGCGGGAGGCGGACGGTCACTACCGGCTGGCGATGGAGGCCCGGGGGCTGCCCCTTGGCGGCGATGATCTCGATCGGGCGCTGTACGACTACCTCGACGACGCGGCGCAGAGCGAGCTGGGGCGGGGCCTCAGCCCGGACGGCAGTGAGGACCTGGCGCTCCTGCTCCAGTGCCGGAGGCTGAAGGAGAACCTGTCGCTTCGGGAGAGTTGGACGTTCCTCGCGCGGCTGGCCTCTGCAGGCGGGCCGGAGGTGGTTTTCGAGCGGACGGTGGAGCGCCGGGTGTTCGAGGGCCTGATCGAGGAGCGGGTGGCGCAGACGGTGCGCTTGGCCCGGGGAATGGTGGAGGAAGCGGGCCGGCGGGGGCTTTCCGTCGACAAAGTGCTGATGGTGGGAGGATCGTCCCGCGTGCCACGGGTCGAGCGGGCCCTCGAGGAGGCCCTGGGGCTGGAGCTGCTCCGGTGGGAGAAGGCGGACGTGGCGGTGGCGATCGGGGCGGCGTGTCATGGACAGGCGGTTTGGAGCCCCGCGCCGGTGGCCGCGCCGCCGAGCCAGGCGCCGACTAGCAGGCTCTGTCCGTTCAACGTCGACTTGGTTCGGGCGGTCCGCTCGCTCGTGTGCGAAGACCTGGTCGTGGCAGTGGCGTTCCACAAAACGAGGGAGACATTGGCCACCACGAGTTTCGATGGCATGCTGCGGTTCTGGGACACACGTTCGGGCGCCCTGCGAAGGCAATTCCGGGTCGCCCCGAAGCGCGAAGGGCCTTGCCTCGCCATGGCGCCGAATGGTAACCAGGCAGCGACGACTCGTGGGGAGTCGGTGGACCTGTGGGACCTGAGGACAGGGGAGCGGCTGCCAGGCCTGCGGCTACCAGAGGATGCCTGCACTGCCGTGACCTACTCGATGGACGGGCAGCTGCTGGCGGTCGGCGGGGTCGAAGGGCGGTTGGGCGTGTTCGACATGGTACATTCCAGGTGGGCCTACGCGGTCCAAGCATGTGCCGAGATCTACGGGATCGCATTCGCGCCGTACTACGAAATACTGGCCACAGCAGGCCGTGACCCTGCGCTTTCCTTCGTCGACCTGAGCACCGGGAACAGGTGGCAGGAAATGGAGGAGAGCGTCACCGCCCATGCGGTCGCCTTCTCCTGGACTCAAGAACCGGAAGTGGCTTACGAGGGAGTATGCTCGTGGCGGCGGGCGCCGTTCCAGGTCCTGCTGAAAGCGCTGGACGGTCCGGTGAACTGCGTCCTTGAGGGACATACGGATCACGTGCTGGCTATCCATTACTCCCGGGCCGCTCCGCTGCTCGCGACCGGCGCTGCGGACGGTACCGTAAGACTATGGCGCCACACCCCGGGCTCGGTTGTAGCTGACCTGTTGAAGACATTGCCTTGCGGCGGCCCGGTCAATGCACTCCGCTTCTCGGCTGACGGCACCTTGCTCGCCACCGCGAACGGCTCGATTGTAACCCTCTGGGAGATTGTCGCTTAGCCGGATCCAGGCCGCTGGCAGACGGATCACGAGCTGGGCGGCTCGCCCAGCTCTGCCCAAGAGCAGGTGCGCCATGCCCGACCTCCGCTATGACACCGCCGACTTCCTCCACCGCGCGGCCGAGCGACTGCGCGAGCTGGGGGTGGGCCAAGCCGCCGCGGCGCAACTGGAGCGGCTGGCCGGGCAGGCCGAGGAGCGCTGTGTGGTGGCCGTCGCCGGCCGCGTGAAGGTGGGGAAGAGCACCCTCGTCAACGCCCTTCTGGGTCAGGACCCGGCCAAGCCCGGCGTCACCGAGACCACCGCTACCATCAACTACTTCCGGTACGGCGACCCCGACCCGGAGCGGCCTGTCCTCTGCCACTGGCGGCGAACCGGGCGCGTGACCCATGAGCCGCGCGAGTTCTCCGACGGGCTGCAGGGAAACGACCTCGCCACGCTGGCCCGGGCCAGCAAGGTCGAGTACCTGGAGTTCCCCCTCCGCCATCATCTGCTCGAGCACTTCAGCCTGGTGGACCTGCCCGGCTGCGGCAGCGTGGTGCCCGAGCACCAGAACCTCGTGGCCTGGTTCATGGGGATGGCCGGGCAGCTCCGCGACGTGCACGGTCCGGGCCTGGAGCGTATGGGCAGCGAGGTGGACGCGGTCATCTACGTGACCGGGGAGGTCCCGCGCGAAGACGACCAAGCCTTCTTGGAGGAGTTCCGCGGCCTCACGGGCGGGGCAGCGCGCGCCTTCAGCTCCATCGGCGTCATGGCCAAGGCGGACCGCCTGCCGGACGCCCGGCGGGCGATGCTGGCCGAGCACCTCGCCGCCCAGCTCAAGGATAGCCTGAACGCCGTGATCCCGGTCTCGGCACCGCTCCACCAGCGCCTGCAGAGCCTGCTGGCGGAGGAGCGCGCCGGTCTGAGGCGCCTGGTGGAGTGGATGCGGTGCCTGGATCCCGGCAAACTGGCCGAATGGCTTTGCAGCGACGAAGTCTGGCTCGATCCCGACCTGCCGGAGTGCCCACTCAGCCTGCAGCAGCGGACGGAGTTGCACCAGGGGCTGCCGTGGACGGCCTTCACGGCCATGGCCCGGGTCGCGGCCGACCGCACGCTGTCTCTGGACGCCGTGGCGGAGCGCCTTAAGGACCTCGCGGGTGTGGACCGCCTCCTGCAGGCTCTACACCGGTGTTTCCTGCACCGCGGCAGCCTCCTGCGTTGTCACCGGATCCTGACGGCGGCCCTCAGGGAGCTGGCGGAACTCAGGTACGGGGGCGTGCGGGAGCTGCGCCGGCAGGCGCACGAAGACCGCTCCAAGCTGGCCCGCTGGCTGCCATTCGTGCGCTCGCTTGGGGATCCCCAGGTGGCCCGCGAGTTGGAGGACTTCCTCTCCGCCCAGTGCAGCCATGCCGAGCGCGCCGCCCGGCTGGAGGCCGTCGTCACTGACCTGGAGGCAGAGCTCAGCCCGCTCCTCCGTTTCGCCGAGATGGAGAGCGCGGACGTGGCAGCCCTCGCCCAGGTGGAGGCGCACCCGGGCGAGTTCGGGGCGGAGGAGCGCGAGGAGCTGCGGGCGTTGTTCGGCGTGTACGGGCTCGCCGCTCACGAGCGTCTGCGGCCGGGTGGCAGCGTGGCCGAACGCCAGCAGCGTTGGCAGGGCGTGTGGCGGTCCGATCGCTCGGGAAACCGGCACGAGGTGGCGGAGCAAGCGGTGCGGCGTTACGGTATGCTGTTGAAGGAGGCGTCCGCCGCGGACGCCCGGTGCAACGTCACGGACACGCACCCCACGCCGGGTGAACCACCGGCATGATGGCCCTCGGCAGTCTCCCGGGGCCACGGAGGATCCTATGGCTGAGATCCAGCCCCTTGCTTGGCGGTTCGCTGGGTGGCCGCGTGCGGGGGCGGCCGCGGTGCTGCTCCTGCTGGCATCCGGCCTCCGCGCCGCCGACCTCAACGTCGCCCTGGCCGCCAACGGCGCCACCATTCAAGCCGACTCCGAGTACACCGGCTCGCCCGACGACACCGGCGGCCACGCGCTGGCGGGCAAGCTGATCGACGGCATCGTTCGCGGGCAGACGGACCCGCCCGGCTTCAACCGCTGGCACAGCGCCCTCAGCCGGCCGCATCCGCACTGGGCCTGGATTCGCTTCGCCCGGCCGGCGCGGATCCACCGCGTCGTCCTCCATCGCGCCGACATCGGCTCTCCGGTCGACTTTGCCGGGCAGATGCTCACCGCCGACGGCAGGCGGCTCGTTACCCTCTTCGCCCGCAAGGGCGTGGCGTTCGGCGCGGAGCACACCGCCGAGGTCATCGACTTCGACCCTGTGGTCACCGGCAACTTCCGCCTGCTGATCACCCGCTCGTCCAACCCGGACTTCCCGCAGTACACCCAGGCCAGCGAGCTGCAGGTCTTCGGTGAGTGGGCCGGAGACGCCCCAGCGGAGGGGGAGAAGTCGCAGCCCGAGCGCCGCCGGGGCGAGATGCTCGACGCTCCGCTGCCAGCCGGGATGAAGGTCGAGACCACCGCCGACACCGTGACCTACACCTCGCCCTGGCTGCGGATCGGCTTCCGGCTGGACCGTCCCTCCATCGCGTTCCTCGCGCTCGACGCCTTCGGGCAGGGCAAGCTCGACCGGAACCTGCTCAAGGGCCGCGGCGGCGACCTGGTGGGCGGGACATGGGAGGCGGCGGTGGGCTCCAGCGAGGCACCGTTCACCATCTCGCGGCGGGGCCACGCGCTGTCGTACAAAGGGATCCGGCTCGGCGCTCTGGAGACGGTGGACTGGCGCTTCACCGTCTTGCCGAGGGGGCTGAAACTGGCCATCGACCGGAAGGTGGCCGACACGCACCTCTCGACCGACTCTTCGCCGTTGCGCCTGCTGTTCGACGCCGCGGTGACGCCGCCCAGCCCGATGGGCAGGCTGGCCCGGCGGGGCGCGATGGCGTTCCCGGTCCTGCTCCACTTCCCCGACCACGGCACGCTGCTGGTCCGCGCCGGCGGGGTGGCGCCGAGCTGGGCTTACACCGCGCGGCGCGGCGAGCGGGAGGTGGAGCTGGACCTCCAGGCGGGCTCGCGGGTCGACGCCGCCAACGCCGTCACCTGGCAGGAGGCCGGGCGCTACCAGACCCGGCTCGACTTCACGATGCACGAGGTCTACCCCGAGAAGGCCCGCGTCGACGCGGAGCCGAAGCTGGCCGGGCTCCGGCGCGGCTGGCTCAACCACCTCCAGTTCCGCCCCGACATGGGCTGCTTCTCCAACAACGCCGTCAGCGACACCGTGCAGTTCTGTTTCTACGAGTACGCCGACCAGGCTTACTTCACCCCGCCGCTGTTCGACGACTTCACCGCGCTCGACCTGGTCCGCACCACCCTCGACAGCGTCTTCGACGGGGTGCAGCCGCTCTACGGCAGCGACACGAGCATCTTCATGGACAGCGATCCGGCCGTGGTCATCGCGGCCTGGGACTACGTCGCCGGCCGGCACGACGGCAAGTGGCTGGGGCGGCGGATCAAGTTCATCGAGAAGTCGGCGGACCACATCCTGGCGATGGATCAGGACGGCGACGGGCTGTCGGAGTCGGTGCGGGACGGCAACAGCGGCAGCGGCGGCAACGGCGCGGGGCAGTGGTCGAGCAACTGGTGGGACGTGATCTCGTTCGGCTGGAAGGACGCCTACTGCATCGCCCTCGACTACCGCGCGTTCCGCTGCATGGCCGACCTGGAGCGGCGGCTCGGCAACCGGGTGAAGAGCGCGAAGTACCATCAAGCCGCCGAGCGGATCAAGGCGCTCTACTGGTCGGTCTTCTACAATCCCGCCACAGGGATCCTGGCAGGGTGGCAGAGCAAAGACGGGGAGCTCCACGACTACTGGTTCCTGTGGGTCAATGGCATCGCCATCTCCTACGGGCTGGTGACGCCGGAGCAGGGCAACGCCATCGTGGATCGGCTGCAGGCAAAGATCAAGGAGGTGGGCTACACCAACTTCCGCATCGGCCTGCCGGGCAACCTGGTGCCGGTGAAGCGCTGCGACTATGCGGCGAACGGGGTGCTGGGTCAGCCCCACCTGGACGACGGCTCGGACTCGTTTCAGAGCTACGAGAACGGCGGGGCGACGGGGAGCTTCGCCTACTTCTACTTGCAGGCGCTCTACACACTGGGCCGCACGCAGGAGGCGGACGCGATCTTCGACGCGATGCTGGAGGGCTATCGCGACGGAGTCTTCCAGAACGGCGTGGGCACGGGGGTGGACTGGAAGCGCTGGGACGGCACGCCGTGCGGGTACGAGGGGCTCTTGACGGACACGTACTACGCGCTGAGCGCGTATCTGACCGGGAAGCTGGGGCGCGGGGTGCCGATGCCGTGAAGAAAAAGGGGTCAGGCTACTTTTTCGCCTGGGTGCTGATGGCGGGCGGCGTTGGAGCGCAGGAGGCGCCGGCAGAGTGGGGCGCGGTGTGGCAGCCGGCGGCGCTCGGCAAGGAGCGGCATCCCGGGCTGTTCTACGATGAGGCCGACCGGGAGCGCATGCGGGCGCGGCTCGGCGACGCGCCGTACGCCGGCTGGTGGGCGATGGTCCGCGCCTCGTCCGTCCGCAGCGCCCCGGCGCTGGTCTGGTGGCTGACCGGTGACGAGACGCAGGCCGAGAAGGCGCGCGACGACCTGCTCAGCAACCCCATCTGGCGCGAGGCGTCGCACGGCTATCTCGAGCCCAGCTCGCACCGCTTCGCCGACTACGTCACCGCCTACGACATCCTCGCCGCCTGGCCCGGTCTCACCGCCGAGCAGACCGGTGCCATCCGCGCCAGGATCCGCGCCGAGGCGGAGCACTACCTGCAGGTCCTCTCCGGCGGCGCCGTGGGTGGCTGCAACTACGGCAACCAGCGCACCCTGGCCGCCTCAGCCCTGGGGATGGCCGCCATCACGCTCGCCGAAGATCCTGCCGCAGCCGGCTGGCTGCGCCGGGCGCTGTACGAGATCCGCCGGGACGAGAACTTCTGGTTCTTCCGGCCCGGCGGGCTGTTCGTCGAGGGCCTCGGCTACACCGCCTACATGAACATGCAGTTCGTGCCCTTTGCCATCGCCTACGAACGCGCCACGGGCCGGTACCTGTTCGACGACCCGCGGCTGCGCGACTGGCTCCGCTTCGCCGCCTACCAGATGCACGCCAATGGCGAGCTGATCCCCTGGGGCACCTGCGAATGTGGAATGGGCCTTCGTTTCCTCGCCCTGCTCTGCAGCCCGCGCTACGGCCGTGACCTGGAGCCGCTCTTCCGCCGTGCGTACCACCTCGCCCCGGGCTCGGCGATGGACGTCTACTCCGCCGGGACCGCCCTGGCGCGCTACGAGCCCGGGCCGGACGACGCGGCGATCCCCGCCTCGCGCGCGTTCCCCGAGTCGCAGAGCGTGGTCCTGCGTGAGAGCTGGGGGCACGACACGGTGGCGGTGTGGTTCGCCGGGAAGGACGGCACCTGGCCGTTGCACCACCGCTACGACACCTACAGCCACGCCGACCCCGGGCACTTCGTGCTGGTCGCGTGGGATGAGGTGCTCGCCGCCGACTCCGGCTATGACCACTGGATCAGCCACGACTACTACGGCCCCGAGTTTCACAACGTGCTGCTGATCGACGGCCACGGGCCGGCGCAGGACACGCCCGGCACGCTGGACGACATCGTCACTGAGGGCGACGTGCGCCACGCGCGAGTGACCACTGAGTACGCCGGCTGCACGCTGAGACGGAGCCTCTACTTGGTGCGCGGCCGGTATGTAGTGGTGTGTGACGACGTCACCGCGGATGCCCCGCACGACTACCTCTGGCAGGTGCGTTCGGCCTGCCCGACGGACAACGCCGGCACGCACCTGGGCGAGCGGGACGTGACCTGGCCGGGGCTGTCGGCGACGGGCTGGCGCAAGCTGGAGCCGGGCCAGACACAACTCACCACGGTCGTGCCGCCGTTCACGCGGCTCGCGCTGGCGCTGGGCCGGTGGCGGCCGATGTCGGGGAAGCCCGAGTTCACGAACCAGGTGGCAACCGCGGCATGGCACGGCGAGTCGACGACCGCCCTCTTCGTGCTCCTGCCGAACCTGCGCGAGCAGCCCGATGTGGTGTGGGAGCCGTTGGCCGATCAGGAGGTGCTGGTGCGCGGGCCGGGCTGGGCGGACCGGATTGGGATCGGGAAAAGGGGTCAGGCTACTTTTTCGGCGGTGGAGAAGTAGCCTGACCCCCTTTCCGTCACCACACCATCCGCGCGTACCGCCGCCCGCCCGCCACCCGTAGCGCCCGACGGCGGATCTCCGGGTTGGGATCGTAGACCGCCAGCTCGAACACCGACTGCTGACGCACCGGATCGAGCTTCGGCAACTGGTTCACCACCTCCATCCGCACACACGGCGCCGGGTCCTTGAGCCCCAGCTCCACCCAGGCCGCCGCCTCCGGGCCGCCCAGCGCCGCCAGAGTGCCCAGCGCCGCCGCGCGGACCCGCGGCAGCGGCGAGCCGGCCAGCGGCTCGATCACCCCGGTGTCCGCATCCGCCACGTCGCGCAGCGCCGTCAGCGCCGCCACCTGCACGTCGACCGACTCGTCGGCCAGGCACATCACGCACCACTCGCCCAGGTCGGGATCGCCGAGACGGCGCAGTTGCGTCAGGCCGCGCACTCGGCGGGCGGGCTCCGGGTCGTCCAGCAGCGCCAGCGCGCGCGCCTCGCGGTCGTCCGGCGGCGGCTCGGGGAGCTGCGCCTCCACCGCCACATCCGCCACCGTGTGCCACACCTGGAGCGTCGCCGGGTCGATCACCACGTCGCGGAAGAACTCGGGCAGCCATTGCCGCGCCTTGTCGAGCAGCTCGGTCAGCCGCAGCTCCGGCCGGGCCTGCGTGGAGAGCCGGTTGACCGCCCACTCCGAGAGCCGCAAGACGCCCGGATGCCGCCGCGAGACGCCCTTCCACGGCTTCAGGCCGAGCAGCTCGTTGGCCCAGGCGGCCAGGTCTTCGGGCGAGGTCGGCTGGCCGAACAACGCCGGGTACGAGCGCAGCACCGCCACCGGCACCGTGCCGTCCACGGCGATCACCCCGCCGCGGTGCATCACCCGCTTGTGGCCATACGCCCGGCGCAACTGGTCGACGTCCAAGTCGCAAGTCAGCACCACCGCGCGGTCGTGGGTGCGGCGCGCCTGTGTGCGTGCGCGGCCCTCGGCATAGTTGCGGTTCTGCGCGAACCAGACGCGCCGCGACGGCTTGCGGGGCAGCAGCCCCACCTCGCAGATCCGCCGGGCCCGCGCGGCCGTGGTGCCGTGGTAGACGATCATGATTCCCTCCCGTGGCTCAAGGCTGGCAGCGGTAGGTCACCGGCCCGGCGACCTTGGTGAACCGTTGCCGCGCGGGCTGGCTCAGACTCCGGAACGCCTGCGGCGAGAGCGTCACACCCCGCCGGCCGAGCGTCGCG
>JACPDV010000319.1 GCA_016183835.1 Armatimonadota bacterium | reverse complement strand
GCGGGCGTCCTCGGCCAGCCGGCCAAGGACGCGCAGCGTCTCCCCGCGCACGGCTTCGATACGGTCCTCGATCCCAACCTCGGGAGCTTCCATCGCCGCATCCTCCCCCGGCGACGGCGTTCCGGGCCGGGCCTAATGCGCGGTCGCGTTCCCGGCAGCCCCGCTCAGGTGGCCGCCGTTGGCCCGATACACCTGCTGGTTCGCATAGTAGACCCGGTCGCTGGCCGCATCCACCGGGATGGCGTGTCCGGCGAACTCGACAGGCGAGGCGTGCGCTTCGAGGTTCACGCCGTTGGCGAAATCCTCCAGATCCTGATGGATCTGCTCCGCGTCATCGATGATGTTGAGGTGGGCCTCGGGGTCATAGGCCAGCACTTGGCCGACCAGGCGGCCCTCCAGGTCCACCACCAGCGACCCCGACGAGCCCGGTCCCCCTTCCGTGCCGGCGAGCGTGTGGGTGCCGCACCCCTCCGCGGTGTGGCCGGCCACATAACCCCGCCGGAGGACCGTCTCTGCCACGCCGGCCATCTGTTCGAACTGCACCGGCTCGCCTGTCGAGACCGGGTGGTGCGCACCCACGTGGACGTCGAAATCCGCGTAGCAGCGGACGAGGTCGGCGTAGTCCGGATCGATCTCCGCCCGGAAGCGGTCGCCGTCGTGCAGGACATGAGTGATGTGGGCGGGGATCCAGCCGAAGCCGTTCAGGAACACGTGGAGGTCATCGCCGCGGCCGGCACCGGCGAGCTCCAGCCCGTGCTTGGGTGGAATCACGGACAGGGTCCCGCCGTGGTCGAGTCCGGGGTCCTCCAGCACCAGGGCGGACTCCTCCGATCCATGCACGTCGATCAGCATCTGGACGGCGTCGAGCTCGGCCTCGTCCCCGGTGCCGCCAGGGACCATCCCCGCCGGGCCTGCAAGGGGGTCCGACCCGTCGTCTCCGTGAGCGTCGTGGCCATCCCACCCAAAGTGAGCGGCCTCCGTCACGTCGCCAGGGGGGCCATCGCCCGGCTCGGACCAGTCGTCTCCGTGGGCGTCGTGGCCATCCCAGTCCGGGTGGGCGTCACCCGCCAGGTCGCCGTGGGAGTCCTCGCCAAAGTCGAAGTCATCCAGGGCATCACCGCCCGGATCGTACATGGCTATTCACCCCTTTCCTGGCGGATCACGTCGCGCAGCGGGTCGAGGGGCTGCACCACGCCGTGGGCCGGAAGCCCACCGTCCGAGAGTTCAGGCATCTCGCCGACGCCGGCGCGCCCCCATTCCCGCGCGGAAACCTCCGCACGAAAACGGTCGCTATGGCTGTGGATGTGCGTCACCCGAGCTTTGAGGCCCACCCCGTTGAGGAGACAGACCACCAACACATCCCCGACGCTCAGATCGGGAAGAGAGGACTTGGTGCCCAGCACGGACAGGGTGCCACCCTCGGCGTCGAGTCGGCGGTGGCGCATGAGGATGCCGGAGGTCACCTGCCTGCCCTGGGGCGTGGCGATGGTGACCACGTGCCTGGCCAGGTCCAGGGCGGATCCGGCGGTCATCGCTGCCCCTCCACTGCCTTGGGATCTCCGTCGGAAGACCGGCCGGCAGCGTCCCTTCGGTGACACCAACGGAGCACCTGCTCCGGAAGTTCCAGGTTCGGCGTTAGGGATTGCCCGTCAGCCTTGCCTCCGCCCAGTCGGCGTGGTCGCAGTTGATCCCGTCCCCGCCGTCCGTCACGATCAGCGTCAACTCGTCCACCCCTTCGAGCGGGACGGAGACGTGCTTCGCCGGGTCGTTGCCTTTCAGCACGCCGGAGTCGTACACCTTCTCGCCGTCGGCCAGCACCTGGAAGTCCACCGTCCCCAGGCCGCCCTTCTCGTCGTCCACACCCACCTCCGCCTCGAAGCGCGAGTAGGCGTTGTGGAGCTGGTAGATGACCTCGCTGTGCGCATGGGTGCCCAGGCCGCGGGCGTACTCCTTGCCGGCGATGCGGATGGGGTTGCCCTCGGCGCTGGTTCGGCGCCGGAGCTGGCCCCACTCTTGCGCGGCGGAGAGCGGGTTCAGCTCGTCGAGCCAGGCGTCTTTGGCCTTCTCCCTGGGCAACGGCGGCGGGGTGTAGACCGGGGCAGACGCCCGCATCGACTCGCGGGTCCAGTCGAGGGCCGAGACCTGGTATTCCACCGGGCCGCGGCGGCGGCGGTAGTCCAGGAAGCTCGGCTCCGCGACTTGGCCGATCAGCGCCCCATCGCGGTAGACTCGCCAGGCCAGGGCCGGCGAGCCCGGCCAGGTCAGCTTTGTGGCCCGGCCGGCCGTCTGCACCTTGATGTCGCCCACCATCGGCCCCGCCGACGGCGGCCGGACGAACTGCACGAACTGGCAGCGCCAGGCCATGTCGGCGCTCTTCGGTGAGCGCAGCGTGAGCACCGCCAGGCCGCCCTCGCTCTTCGCGCCGGGCGCCAGGCAGCGCCAGTCGGGCGGGAGCGTGAAGCGCAGCTCGTACGGATCCCCGGCGACCACCTGGCTGCGGCCAGTGAAAACGTGGAGCCCCTCCTCCTTGAGGCCGAGCAGATCGTCCGCGCCCTGCAGCAGGTGACGCGACGTGCCGACGAGCTGCGGCCGCCCGATGTAGGGCCGCAGTGAGACCACGCGGCACGAGGTCGGCGCCAGGCTCAGCGGCAGGCCGTCGGTGGTGGCGCCCAGCAGCCTCCTGGCCCACACGTCGTAGTAGACGTAGCGCCCCGGCGGCAGACCAAGATCCACGGGCTGGATGGTGACCTGGTCGCCGCCGGTGGCCTTCCAGTTGAACACGGCCACTACGTCCCACTGGCCCACGCCCGGCTTGTTGACCCGCACGTCGAAGATCCGCGGCCGGCCGCTCAGCGGGTACAGCTCCATCGGCCGCACGTCGCCCACCGGCATGATCCGCCGCAGCATCTCGACCCGCTCCGCGGGCAGCTTCGGCATGTCGTCGCTGGCCAGGGTCATCTGTCCGGTGATGCCGTAGAGCGTCGCCCAGAGGCGCGCCTGGTCGAGGGTGAGGGTGCTCCCGGCGTCGCCCTCGGGCCGCACGCAAACCACGTCAGGGTCGGTATAGAAGGCCAGGTTGTTCTTGAACAGGTGCCGGAAGGTGGCGTCGATGGCGGCCTGCATGCCCGACCAGCTCGGTCCCACGTCGCCGCCGGTGCGGATCCCCTCGCAGATCCCCGCACTGTCGAACGCGCCGCCGCAGTTGAGTAGGAAGCGATGCTCGCCCATCGTCTGTTTGACCGCGCGCAGCCCCTGCCGGTAGGCGAGATCACCCGTCTGCGCCGGGTCGGCGAGCTGCTGCTGGTACTGGCTGTAGAGCCCCGGCATCCCGCCCTGGCCGTCGATCTTGACGTAGTCGTAGCCCCACTGCTCGCAGACGGTGCGGAACAGGTCCACGAGGTAGGCCTGGGACCTGGCGCTGGTGGGATCGACCAGGTACGCGCCGCACCAGTTGACCATGCGCTCGGCCTCGGGGATGCCCTCCCAGGCCCAGGCCTTGTCCAGGATTCCCACGCTGCGTCCGTTGGCATCGCGAAGGAAGACGCCGGGGTTGGCCTGGTCCACCGCCTCGCTGCTCTGGCCGAAGGGGATCAGCCAGATCCCCGGCTCGAACCCGGCGGCGCGGATCTGGTCGGCGAGCCACTTCATGCCGTGGGGGAACTTCTTCTCGCAGGTGATGGTCCAGTCGCGGTTGCGGCCGAGGCCCTGACCCACGCCCTGCCAGCCGTCGTCGATCTGCACGATGTGCGCGCCGAACTTCGCCAGGTTGTCCTTCAGCCAGGCGGTGTTGCGGATCATGCCCTCTTCGGTGATGCCGGTCCAGTAGACGTACCACGAGCACCAGCCGGCGGGCGGACGGGGCGCGGCCCGGCGGTTGAGCGGGCGGTAGTACTTCAGGTCGCGCTCGGTCTTGAGGAAGTCGTGGTAGACCGCCACTCGCAGCGGGCCGGTGGCGGCGACGTGCCAGCCTTCGTCGCGCCAAGCGAGGTGGAGGTCACCGCCCACGAACTCGAGCGCCAGATCGCGCATCGGGCTGTAGAGCGTGTCGCAGCGCGCGCTCATCACCCGCCCCACGGCCAGCTCGACGACGTCCGGGTTGGCGCCGGGCTTGAGGCGGCAGAGAAAGGCGTCCTCGGGCGCCGCCACCCGGGCGCGGACGGGGCCGCGGTTAGCCACGACGAAGCCGTGTTCGTCGGGCTTGACCTGCGGCTTGCCGCCGGCCACACGCAGGTCGCGGAAGGGAGTGCCGGCGGGCACGGCGCCGTGCACGGCGGCGGCGGCCAGGACGACGAGGAGGAGCCGGGGGCGCATGGGCGTGCTCCGAGACGGCATGGCAGGGTTGTACCCCAATGGTGACGGAATCCTCCGTGACAGGGACCTCCGCACCCGGCGACTGAAGTCGCGGCACCATCCAAAGTCCGCCTGCGCGGACTCCGGATCCGGAAGCCCACGCAGGTGGGCTTCGCATGGTTGCCGCGGTTTCCAACCGCCGGGTACCAGCCGAAGTTGCTGCGGTTTCCAACCGCCGGGTACCAGCCGAAGTTGCCGCGGTTTCCAACCGCCGGGTACAGGCCGGCGACAGGTCGCGCACCAGAGATCGGAGTCATGGGCAGGATGCCCATGCCACGCCCCGAACCCCGCCCCGTCCGGAGACGTACGTGCGGGTCCAGATCGTCGACTTCACCGAGCTCCCCGTCCACGACACCACCTGGGCCATCAACGCCGGACCCGACGGCTGTGCCTACGTGGGCGCCTGCTGCGAGCACCTCGGCGGCGTGGCGGCCGTCGTGGTGCGCTACCGGCCCGACGGCACTCGTGAGCCGCTGATCGATATGGGCGAGGCCACCGGGCAGCCTGCCGACAACGGCCGCGCCACCCAGTGCAAGGTCCACGACGCCCTGATCTGCGACGCCGACGGCGTGATGTACGCCGGCACACACCTCAGCGGCCCGCCACTCGGTCACGTGGTCTACAACCCGTGGGGCAACTGGGGCGACCCGCACGTCAGCTTCGCCGGCGCCACCCTCGCCGTCTGGGACTGCCGCCGCGACGAGATGGTCCGCACCGAGCTGCTCTACCCGCAGGAGGGCTGCCGCTGCCTCGCCCTCGACGCCCATCGCCGCCGGCTCTACTCCTGCACCTACCCGCTCAACCACTTCCACGTCTGGGACCTGGACGCGCGGGAGGACACCGACTACGGCCGGATCGGCGCCATCAACCCGCAGACCATCTGGGTCGACCCCGCCGGCAACGGCTACACCTGCGACGACCACGGCCGCGTGCTCCGCTTCGACGCCGACCGCAACCGGCTCGAGGAGCTGGACCGCTTCGTCCCCCACCCGCCCTTCCAGAACGGCTGGCACAACATCACCTACGACGTGGTGGCCTGCCCCGACCCGACCAAGGTGGTGGGCGTGGCGTGGAATGCGCACCCGCACCTTTGGCTGTTCGATATGTCCGACGGCGAGCAGGGGCGCATGACCGACCTCGGGCCGGTGCACCAGGGGCTGACCGGACACGAGCCGAGCGAGGTCAACGGCAGCCACGTCGGCGGGCTGACCTTCGGGCCGGACGACCGGCTCTACTGTTGCGCACAGCACCCGCCGGAGGAGGGCCGCGGCATCGTCACCCAGCTCCACCAGCTCGACCTCGACACCGGAGAGTGGGCGGATCTCGGCCCGCTCTACGACCCCGGGCTCGACCAGTACGTGTGGTACATCAGCCGCGCTGTGTGGATCTCGCGGCGCGACCTGATCGGCGCGGTGGTGGGTCGCACGCCCACCGGGATCGCGCACATCCGGTTCGACGACGGCGAGCTGGCGGACCGGGGCGACCCGAACTATCCGCGGTTGCGGATGTGGGGGTAGCCGAGATGCGCACCGTCCGCCTGCTCGGCCCGGAGCGTCGCGCACACCCCCTCCTTGCCAAGGAGGGGGCAGGGGGAGGTCGCTACCTGCCGGTGATGCGCCGGCCGTCAGAGGCGCCGGGCGCCCGTTCGGCCGCCGTTCCGCCGAGCTCCCGCCGTGGGCCGGTGTGGGCCACGCAGGATGGACTGGACCTCCCCCCGCCCCCTCCTTGGCAAGGAG
>JACPDV010000310.1 GCA_016183835.1 Armatimonadota bacterium | reverse complement strand
GCCGGCTCGGCCCGTGCCCGGGGCACCGCACCTGTTACGCGCCGGTGCGGGCCATGCTGGACCGGCCGCCGCCGCTGCCGCCGGCGCGCTCGCGGCCGGCCGTGCAGCTCCCGCTCTTTGCGGAGGACGACGTTGAGTGAGGATCCGCGCCACCTCCGCGGCCGGCAGGCCGAGGACCTGGCCGAGCGCGAGCTGCGGCGCCTGGGCTACCAGATCCTGGCGCGCAACTGGGAGTGTCCGGCGGGCGAGCTCGACATCGTGGCGCGCGACGGCGAGGACCTCGTGGTGGTGGAGGTCAAGTCGCGGAGCACCGAGGACTGGGGCGGGCCGGAGGGCGCCATCAGCCCGAGCAAGCGGCGCAAGCTGTCGCGGCTGATGCTCTGGTACGTGACGCTCAACGAGCTGGGCGACGTGAACTGCCGGTTCGATGTGGTGGCGATCGTCAAGGCCGGCGAGGGCCGGCCCGAGCGGATCGAGGTGTATCAGGACGCGTTCGACTACCTGGGGCGGTAGGGCGGGGAGACCCCGCCCCTACCCGCGCGGCTTGGCGTCCGGGAAGTCCGCCACCACCCGCTCGAGCAGCTTCTGCGGATCGTTCTCCATCAGGTAGATGCGCACGTGCCAGCGCTTCGCGTCCCAGGCGCCGTCGGCGGGCAGCCAGGGCGGGTTGTTGTGCAGGCAGTCGTGCCAGGCCTGGGCCAGCATGGAGGCGGAGCCGTTGGCCAGGGCCGCGAGCCACTTGCCATCACGTGACACGGTGCCGCAAATCGGCGTGGTGTAGCGGTCGGGACTGAAGTCGGCCCAGGCGGTCGGCCCGACGGTGGGCACCGCCTGCCACACTCCGCAGTACGACTGCACCCACGGGGGGTTGTTGTAGGCGTCGTCGGCGGCGCGGCAGGGGATCTTCCTCCGCTCGGTGTGGTCGAGGAAGGTCCTGCCCTGGGGGGTGTAGATGAAGCAGCGCTTGATGAACCCGGGGTAGGGATCCGGCTGGCTGCAGAACGTCTCGGCGCGGCGGAGCTGCCAGCACAGGTTGGGGGCGAAGACGCTCGGCGGCGGTCCGTCCGGCGGGGCGCCCGGCGCCTTGACGACGCGCGCCTCCACGTCCACGGCGCCCGGGAGCGGCGTGGCGACCGTGATCCAGAGGTAGTCGGGTGAGGCGTCGATGCGGTGGGTCAGCTCGAGCTTGCCGCCCTCCAGCCCGCGGGCGGAGACGAAGGTCACCGGGCTCTCGTAACACCACGACTCACAGGTGAAGCCGGGCACATCGGGGAAGGTGGCGCGAAGCATGGTCAGCGTGCGCGGCCGGGCAAAGGCGCTGTCGTTGACCACGCTGAGACTAGGCAGGTGCGCCGGGTCGGGGTTGACCGCGGTGGCCATGGTCTCGTAGTCGGCAGCGGCGAGGGGCGACAGCAGGGCGACGAGGGTGCCGAGGAGCAACATGGACCGGACCTCCGGCGACGCCATCGTAACCCGGAGGCCCGGCCGCCGTCAAACGAGCCGCCTCAGGTGGGCAGCCCCATGGCCTTGAGGTTGTAGAGGCTGAGGCCGAGCGCCTCGAAGGGGTCGGTGGGCGGCATGTCGCAGGTGTCCTGCTCGACGATCGCGTACTCCGCGCCGGCCGCCTCGGCCGCCTTGTTGATCCGCTCCCAGGGCAGGTTGCCGTAGCCCACGGGGCAGTACTTCAGCCCGCCGTTGAAGAAGGTGCCGTCTTTGTAGTGGAGCAGCGGGCAGCGCCCGGCGACCTTCTTGATCCACGCCGCGGGATCGCCGCCGCCGGCCTGGATCCAGTAGGTGTCGATCTCGAAGCAGACGCGCGGGTCGGTGTCCTCGATCAGCACCTGCAGGCCGGTGCGGTCACCCGTCTCGGGGCCGAATCGCTCGAGCTCGAAGTGGTGGTTGTGATAGGAGAAGGTCATGTCGGCGGCGGCGAGCTTGAGGGCGGCCTGGCTGGCCATGTCGACGAACGCGACGAAGCCGGCGCCGGAGCGCATGTCGCCGGGGAGCCCGCCGATGCCCACGTGGCGGCAGCCGTAGGTGCGGTGCTGCGCGATGCAGGCGTCGGTGTTGTTGAGGATGTCGCCGATCCCCACGTGGGTGGCGACGATCTCGAGGCCCTCGCCGTCGCAGATGCGGCGCAGCTCGGCGTCGTCGATGGGCCCCACGGCGGACGTTTGGACGGCGCGGTAACCCATCCCGGCGACGCGCTTGAGGGTGGCGGCGATGTCGGCGGGGGTCTTCAGGTGATCGCGCAGGGTGTAGAGCTGCGCGGCGATGCGTGGCAGAGCCATGGCGGTTTCCTTGCTGCGGCCGGCGGGGAACGGCACGTCTCGCTGCCGGCGCGGCCGAAGGATGCCTCGATCGCACGAACGGGTCAAGAGCACCCTGTGATCGGCGGCGGCCGGATCCGGCAGGGGCTCCGCCGGCCTACTCGGCGGTGACGTCGTCGAAATGCGTTTGGGCGTCGGCCTTGGTCCAGAGGCCCACCCGGCCGGCCTGGGCGAAGGCGGCGTCCTTCACGTCGAGGGCCGGCTTGCCGTCGTAGGAGCCCTGGATGCGGTCGCCGATCATCACCACCCGGAGCGTGTGCCACCCCTCCGTGGCCGGGATGTCGGTGCTCTGGAGCTCGATGCGGTGTCCGTCGACCACCTTTTAGACGCGGTAGTTGTGCTCGAGCGGGTTGTAGCGCGCGACGTAGTAGTTGCGGTCGTCGCGGTAGCGCCACACCGGCCCGCCGCCCTGGTCGCCGCGCCCGGCGACCGCCTTGAACCGCAGCTCGACGGCCACGTCGCGGAACGAAGTATCCCGCACGACGCAGACGTTGAACGGCGCGCCGACCTCACCTCGGCCGAGCTGGCCCAGCGCATTGGGCTGGCTGGGCGCGGAGTCGTCGGCGAGTACCGTCCATGTGCCCGACACCACCTCGATCTCGTGGGGCACGGTGCCGGCCAGGTCGGCATCGAAGTTCAGCTTGAACTTGGCCGGCCTGGCGTCGGCGCTGTCCTGATGCGGACTCGAGGCGGCACGGTCAGCAGCGGCGGCGCGCCGAGTGGCCAGGGTGGTGTGGAACAGCGCGGCCAGACACAGTGCCGCGGCCAAGACGGCCGCGGTTCCGACCAACCCGCCCCGCAACTTGCCCATCGCCGGCTCCCGGCCTGGAACGTCCGGCTCTGCAGGCATTATGCCCCGGATCCCGGGGCGCCGACACGGGTGCGGGCTGGGGAACGGCGATCCGGCCGGGTCGGCCGTCGCCCATCGGAGCGCCGCCGCTCGGCCGAGCCGTTCCCATTCCTCTCGCGAGATCCCTGCCTGCTTGAGGAGTCTGGTCACGAGCGCTGCGCTGCTGACTCCATGGTGAGGACTCGGCACCGTCAGCCTGACATCACCCTTGACCATGAACGCGTGCCTGCCGCCAGAGTAGGGGCCTTCGAAGCCGGCTTGCCGCAGCGCCCGGACCAGATCTCGGCGCGAGACGGGGCCGAAGGCGGGCATCAGACGGCAGCTTCCTTCCGCACCGTGAGTTCCAAGCTATCAATGGTTGGCAGCGACAGGTTGCGGTGGAGGCTCAACAGCACCCAGTCCTCCAGCGTCTCCGCCAGCTCCTCGCGGCACGCCTCCAGTGTAGCGGCGTTGGCAGACACCCCGCGGCACTCCGGGATCTCGCCGTAGAAGGTGGCGTCCTCCGCCAGGATCTCGTACCGGGCGTGCCGCATGGCCGCCGCAAGGTAGGCTGTCAGCATGGCGCACCGCTCCGCGCGTCCCCGCAGAGCATGCCATCGCCCTCCGCAAACAGTTGTTCCCTCCGTCCCCCCGTGGTACACTTCTCCGCCGGAGGCGGCGGGTGGTTCTCCTGGGCATCGATCCCGGCCTGGCAGCCACCGGGTTCGGCGTCGTCCGGCGGGAGCGGGACCGCTGGCGGCATGTCGAGCACGGCTGCATCCGCACCAAGGCCGGGCTCGAGCTGGGCGTTCGACTCCTTCAGATCCACGACGCCGTGAGCGAGCTGATCCGCCGGCAGCGGCCCGATGTGATGGTCCTCGAACGGCTCTACCAGCTTCGCGACGGGAGCACCGGGCTGTCGGTGGGGCAGGCGATGGGGGTCGTCAGGCTGGCCGCCGAGGAGGCCGGGCTGACCCTCGCCGAATATGCGCCGACCCACGTCAAGCTCACCCTCGTCGGCAACGGACAGGCCGACAAGCAGCAGGTGCAGTTCATGGTGCAGCGCATCCTGGGCCTGCCTCAGCCGCCGCGGCCGGACCATGCGGCGGACGCGCTGGCGCTGTGCGTCTGCTACCTCCACAGCGGGCTGAGCCGGACCAAGGCGGGCGCGGCGGGGCCGGTGGCGGGGCCGAGCCGGATCGCCGCCGCGCTGGCGGAGGACGAGCGGCGGCTGCGGGAGCATCGCGCTCGGAAAGCGGGTGGAGCGAGTTGAGCGGGCACCTCAACGGCCGGCTGGCGCTGCGCAAGGAGACCGAGGTCGTGCTGGATGTGGGCGGGGTGGGGTACCGCCTGCAGGTCAACTCGGCCACCGTTGCGCAGCTCCCCGAGGTCGGCGAGCGGCTCCGGCTGTTCACCCATCTGGCGGTGCGCGAGGACGCTCTGACGCTCTACGGCTTCGCCAGCGACGAGGAGCGCGACCTGTTCGAGGTGCTGCTCACGGTGACGGGTGTGGGGCCGCGGGTGGCGCTCGGCTTGGTGGGCGCGCTGCCGCCGAAGACGCTGATCGAGGCCATTGCCACCGGCGACGTGGCGCGGCTGTCGAGCGCCCCTGGCATCGGCAAGCGGCTGGCGCAGCGGCTGGTGGTGGAGCTGGCGGACAAGGTGGGGCAGCGCGGCTGGGCGGTGGAGGCCGAGGGCGGCGGGGCGCCGGCGGACGTGGTGGAGGCGCTGACCGGGCTGGGGTTCAGCATGACCGAGGCGCGGCGCGCCACACGGGCCGCCCTGAACAAGCTGGGCGAAGGCGCGAGCACCGAGGAGCTGCTGCGGGAGTCGCTCCGGCTGACGGGCGAGTGAGGCGAGCATGAGGCAGACCGACGACCTGGATCCCGACCGCCACGGCGACGACGGCGCGCACGAGCGCAGCGTCCGGCCGGTGCGGATGGGCCAGTTCGTGGGCCAGGAGAAGGTCAAGGAGCAGCTCCGCATCGCCATGGAGGCGGCGCGGCTGCGAGGCGAGATGATGGACCACGTGCTGCTCCACGGCCCGCCCGGGCTGGGGAAGACGACCCTGGCGCACATCATCGCCAACGAGATGGACTGCTTCCTGCGCAGCACCAGCGGCCCGGCCATCGAGCGAGCGGGCGATCTGGCGGCGATCCTGAGCAACATCGAGGACCGGGCGGTCTTGTTCATCGACGAGATCCACCGCCTCAGCCGGCCGGTGGAGGAGGTGCTCTACCCGGCCATGGAGGACTACCAGATCGACGTGCTGATCGGTCGCGGGCCGGGGGCGCGGGCGATCAAGATCGACATCCCGAAGTTCACACTGATCGGCGCCACGACGCGCATGGGACTGCTCACCTCGCCGCTGCGCGACCGCTTCGGGGTGGTGCAGCACATCGATTTGTACGACGCCGACGCGCTGCAGACGATCGTGGAGAACACGGCGCGGATCCTGGGTGTCCCAATCGATGAGGGCGGCGCGCGGGAGATCGCGAAGCGCTCGCGGGGCACGCCGCGGGTGGCGAACCGGCTGCTCCGGCGGGTGCGCGACTATGCCGAGGTGCGCGGCGACGGGAGCGTGGACACGACGGTGGCCGACGAGACGCTCCGCGGGATGGGGATCGACCCGCTCGGGCTGGACGATTCCGATCGGCGCTACCTGGCGATGATCATCGACAAGTTCGAGGGTGGGCCGGTGGGGGTGGACACGCTGTCAGCGGCGCTTAACGAGGAGCGTGAAACGCTGGAGGACGTGGTGGAACCGTTCCTACTGATGATCGGTTTCATCCAGAGGACCAATCGCGGGCGAATGGCGACGCCGTCGGCGTATCGCCACCTCGGGCGTCGGCCGCCCGAGAACGAGAGCGGGCAGGCGCGGCTGTTCGACCCGTAGCGGTTTCGGTGACAGAGGAGGCGGGTAGGCTCTGGGTAGGAGCGCCCGGCAGGAACGGCCATGGCGGACGAACGAGACGAACAACTGAGGCGCGTGCTGGACGAGGCGTTCCGCGCCTTCGAGCAGGGCGACGACGAACGGGCGCGGCGGCTCTGCCGCGACTCCCTGGCGCTGGACGCCAACAGCAGCACCGCGCACTCGCTGATGGGCCTGCTCTACGAGCGCGAGGGCCGGCCGGGCGAGGCCGCCAGCGAATTCGTCCGGGTGGTCTCGGCCAACCCCGAGAGCGAAGCCGAGCGGACCACCCTCGACCGGCTCCGCGGCGCCGAGCCGCGCGAGCGGCGGGGCTTCGCCGCGTCCGGGAACGTGTGGATCTACCTCGCCGCCGGCGCCGTGGCGATGCTCGTCTTCATGTTCGTGCTGGTGGGGCTGACGCGGCTCCTGGCGCGGCATCCCGATGAAGTTCGGGAGGCCTCCGCCCGCTCGGCCTCGGTGGAGGAGGACCTGCTCCTGGCCAGCCAGGCCTTCAACCGCGGCGACTACGACACGGCCCTGGCGGCTTCGCGACGAGTGCTGATCGCCGACCCGAGCAACGCGACGGCGGAAGAGATCCGCGACCGGTCGCTGGCGTACCTGCGGGCTGCGCGAGAGCAGCCGGCGGCGCCGCGGCCCGCCGGACCCGCCGCACCGGCCCTGGCGTCGGCGCCGGCCAACCCGCCGAGCGGGCCGGCCACCATGCCGTCCACCGCTCCCACCGGACCCAGCATCCATTCCACGCCGGCCTACACGCCGCCCAGCCTGCCCCCGGTGACCGCGCCCGGCTACGCCTCGGGGCTGCCGCCGGTGACGCCCAACCTCTCGCCGGGGCTCGGCTACACTCCGCCCAGCGTGGTGCCCGGGCGCGCCAAACCGCAGATCTGGCCGCCGCTCGTGACCACCCAGCTTGCCAACGGGATCTACTCGCACTGGCCGCCCGCGCCCACGCTCCCGGTGCGGCCGACCGCCCGGCGGCCGGGGGGTGAGCTGTTGCGCGGCGGCACCGGCCTCGAGCCGCTCCCGGCGCCCGACGAGAACCCCGCCGCCGAAGACGGCACCGGGGTCGGCGAGCCGCAATCCCACATCCACATCGAGGTTCACGACCCTGAGCCGCGGCACGGCGACACGTCACCCCGCGAGGTGACCCCTGACACCGGCGCCACCGACAAGGCCGCTCCGCCCGTGGATCCCGAGGCGCGCAGGCGGCAGGAAGAGCAGCGCCAGCTCCGGGAGCAGCGCGAGCGGCAGAAGAACGCCGCCAAGCGCCGAGCCGAGCGGGAGCAGCGCTAGCCGCGATGCGCCTGGACGAGATCGACTTCGATCTGCCCGAGGATCTCATCGCGCAGGAGCCCATCGAGCCGCGCGACGCGTCGCGCATGATGGTCGTCCGCCGCGACACCGGCGCGCTCGAGCACCGCCTCTTCCGCGAGCTTCCCGAGGTACTCTGCACGGGTGACCTGCTGGTGGTGAACGACTCCCGCGTGCTCCCCGCCCGCCTCCACGGGCGGAAGGACGGCACCGGCGGCGCCGTGGAGGTGCTCCTCCTGCGCGAGCTGGAGGCGGACCGCTGGGAGGTGCTCCTGCGGCCGGGCCGGCGGCTGCGGCGCGGCAGCCGGATCCTGCTCGAGCAGCTCGAAGCCGTCTGTCTCGACCGGTTCGGAGAGGGCCACTGGTCGCTCGGGTTCGAGCCGGCCGGTGCGCTGAGGCAGGCGCTGCCCACCCTCGGCGAGATGCCGCTGCCGCCCTACATCCACCACCGCCTCCGCGACCCCGAGCGCTACCAGACCATCTACGCGCGCGCCGAAGGCTCGGCGGCGGCGCCCACGGCCGGGCTGCACTTCACCCCGGCGGTGCTCGACCAGCTCGATCGGCGCGGCGTGACGCGGGCGGCGGTCACGCTCCACGTGGGCGTGGACACGTTCCGTCCGGTGAGCGAGACCGTGGTGGAGGACCACCCGATGCACTCGGAAGCCTGGGAGCTGCCGCCGGAGACCGCCGCCGCGGTGCAGGCGGCCCGGGCGCGCGGCGGACGGGTGGTGGCGGCCGGCACGACGGCGGTGCGCGTGCTCGATTCATCACGCCGGGCTTCGGATTCCGGGCGGTGGACGCGCTCCTGACCAACTTCCACCTCCCGCGCACCACGCTGTTCGCCCTGGTCTGCGCGTTTGCCGGGCGGGAGCTGGTTCGGCGCGCCTACGCCGAGGCGTTCGCCGAGCGCTACCGGTTGCTCAGCTTCGGCGACTGCATGTTGATCGTGTAGGAGAAGGAGGCGTCATGCGCGAGCTGGTGCTGGCCACGCGCAATCGGGGGAAGGTCCGCGAGTTGTCCGCGCTGGTGGCCGAGCTGCGGGTGAAGGTGCTCTCGCTCGACGACGTGCCGAGCGCGCCGGAGGTGGAGGAGACCGGCCCCACCTTCCTGGACAACGCCCGCCTGAAGGCACATCTCGTGGCGCAGGCCGCCGGGCTGCCGGCGCTGGCGGACGACAGCGGGCTGGAGGCCGACGCGCTGGACGGCGAGCCGGGGGTCTACTCGGCGCGCTACGGCGGCCCGGGGCTGGACGACGCGGGGCGCTGCGCGCTGGTGCTCGAGCGGCTGACGGCCAGGGGTGTCGAGAGCAGCCCGGCGCGATTCCGCTGTGCGGTGGTGGTGGCGCGGCCCGACGGCAACGAGGTGGCGTGTGAAGCGCGGTGGGAGGGGATCGTGCACGGCCCGCCGCGGGGCGGCAACGGGTTCGGTTACGACCCGATCTTCGAGGATCCGGTGTTCGGGCAGACCGCGGCGGAGCTGGGCGAGGCGGTGAAGAACCGGGTCAGCCACCGCGCCAAGGCGCTGGCCGCGCTGGCACTGGTGCTGCGCGAAGACCCGGACTGGCTCGTGCCCTGACTAATCTTCGCGGGAGTAGGGGAGGAGGGCGATCTCGCGGGCGCGCTTCACGGCGGCGGTGAGCATGCGCTGCTGTTTCGCGCTCAGACCGGTCTGCCGGCGCGGCATGATCTTCCCCCGCTCGGAGAGGAACTTCCACAGGAGCTGGTAGTTCTTGAACTCCAGCTCGTTTTCCGGGTCCTGCACCGTCGGCCCGCGCCGCTTGCCATACCGTCGCATCGAGTCGTACCTCATGAGTGCGCGGAGTATAGCGGTGATTGGGCGGACCGTCAAGGCCGTAAGTCGCGGCGGCCAGGGCTGGGTCAAAGTCGCGACGCCTCTCAAGATCCTGGTTCCCCCTCCTTGCCAAGGAGGGGGCAGGGGGAGGTCCAACGTCAACAAGGCTGGACTGGACCTCACCCCATCCCTCTCCTTGTCAAGGAGAGGGAGTCG